>QIJG01000125.1 GCA_003232715.1 Nitrospirota bacterium | reverse complement strand
ATGGATTTCAGGAAACTGAATATCCAAAGGGATGAAAATTGCGAGGTCTGTGGCAGGGGTTCATAAATCGCTCAATTTTAGGTTATACTTAATGCTTAATGAACAATTTCCTGTAAAATTGCTGTAGTTTTATATACGGAGGGAAAATGACAATACAGTCCATGTCCGTAACTCAGAAGGCTGTTAAAAGAGGCGTCCTTGCAGTTCTGTCTTTCTTGATCTTTTTTTCAACCCTTCTCCTTCCCTCTATTGCATCAACTAAGGTTAAGGAGTATAAACTTGACAATGGCCTTAAGGTCCTGATTACAGAGGACCACAAGGCGCCTGTTGCCACCTTTCAGGTGTGGTACAGGGTTGGTTCAAGAAATGAACCAGCAGGAAAGGCCGGGATCAGTCACCTCCTTGAACATATGATGTTTAAAGGGACTCCTGAGTATGGCTCAGGGGTTTTTTCACGCCTCGTTCAAAAAAATGGCGGGGTTGATAATGCCTTTACCACAAAGGATTACACAATGTATTTTCAGTCTCTTGCCTCAGACCGCATTGACCTCTCCATCAAGCTTGAATCAGAGAGGATGCAGAACCTCCTGCTGGCGTCTGATGATGTCAAGGACGAAAGAAGCGTTGTTATGGAAGAACGAAGGATGAGGTACGAGGATGACCCCCAGATGTCACTTTATGAGGAGGTGGTGGCAACGGCCTTTATGGTCCATCCCTATCATAACCCTGTGATAGGCTGGATGTCTGAGATTGCCTCTATCAAACGGCAGGACCTGCTTTCATATTATAGAAAATTCTATTCCCCTGACAATGCATTTATTGTTATTTCAGGAGATGTCAGGGCTGATGAAATAATTGCGAAGATCAGGGATGCTTTCGGTAAGATTCCCAGAGGACCGGCCAAGAGTCCTGTTACAGCAGTAGAACCGCCTCAAAAGGGTCAAAAGCGGGTCTATCTCAGGAAGCAGGCAAAGCTCCCTTATATATTGATAGCATACCATGTGCCGAGTTTCCCCCATGGGGACGCTGCTCCGCTTGATGTGCTCAGTTCTATCTTTTCCGGAAAGAGCGGGAGACTTTATAAAAGCCTTGTCAGGAAGAAGAAGATTGCACTCGATGCCTATGCCTCATATGATGGTCTTTATATAGCCCCGTACCTCTTCTTTCTGGGTGGGACTGCATCGCCGGGAAAAGATATAGGGGCAGTGGAGAAGGCACTTTATGAAGAGGTTGAAAAAATTAAAACTGCTCCCCCTTCAGAAAGAGAGGTGCAGAAGGCAAAGAACCAGGTTGAGGCATCATTCATCATGGGGCAGGACTCTATCTTCTTCCAGGCTGAAGTCCTTGGGATGTTCGAGGTGCTTGGTAACTGGAGGTTGAAGGACCGTTATCTTGAGGCAATACGGAAGGTAACGCCGGAGGATGTGCAGAAGATTGCAAAAAAATACTTTACCGAAGAGAACCGGACGGTGGGGATACTTATACCGGAGGGCAGCTGATGCTTATTTGCTTAATTCTTCTTACGAAAGGGCATCGATGCGTTCACTAATTAACTCGCCAGATTATAGTAACATGATACAATTACGTTATTATTTAAGGTTCACTTTTTAAGTGAATCTATACTGCTTATTAAGTCAGTGATACGATTTAAAGGTGGCGAAAATTTGCTCACACATCGATACCCTTTCGTAATGTAGGTATAATCCAACAATTAATTGAGGGAGCAGAATATGAAGACTGTTGGAAGTGTATTCTTAGGATTGGAAGTTGTAAAGCGTAAAACACAATCTTTAAGTTCATTAATCGTAAATCGTAAATCGTCAATCTTAAGGGTGGCAGTTATTGTTGTAATGCTTTTTTTTAACTGTGCCCAGGTGTGGGCTATTGATGCAAACAGGGAGGTCCGGCCGGATGGCCTTGTGGTCCTGTATGCAGAGAAAAACAACCTGCCAATAGTTAAAATAAACCTCCTTATCAAGGCATCTCCTTTTGATGAACCACAGGATAAGGCCGGTCTTGCTAACCTCGTGGCAGAGCTCCTCATGGAGGGGACAAAGACGAGGACATCGGAGCAGATTAGCGAGGGGGTAGATTTCATCGGAGCGGATCTCGATGTCTCTGCCGGCAGGGATTACACCACGATTAGCCTTGCGGTACTTAAGAAGGATATTGATAAAGGGTTTGAACTCTTCTCAGATATCCTCATGAACCCTGTATTCCCTGATAATGAGATCAGGATGAAAAAGGAGTTGATAAAGGGTGACCTTAAACAGAGAGAAGAGGATCCCGGGTTTGTGGCCCAAAGAAGCTTCAGGAAGGCCATTTATGGAAACCTCCCTTATGGAAGGTTAATCGAAGGGAGCCCGGATACCCTTGCCTCTATCAAGAGGGAGGATATCATCCGGTTTTACCGTACCTACTACAGGCCAAACAATGCAATACTCTCCGTGGTAGGAGACCTCACACATGAAGAGGTCGCAAAGCTACTTGATAGATACCTCTCAAAATGGCAGAAAGGAAATATCCCCCCGTCAACCTCATATCCAATCCCTGAACTGAAAGACAAGACTGTGATTACCATTGACCGTGACCTGACCCAGGCCAATATAGTCCTTGGCAATATTGGAATAAAGAGGTCAAATCCGGACTATTATGCAGTTTCAGTAATGAATTACATTCTTGGGGGAGGAGGGTTTGCCTCAAGGCTCATGATCCGAATAAGGGACGATATGGGATTAGCCTACGATGTGCATAGCTTCTTTACCTCTGACAGAGATAAAGGTGTTTTTCAGGTAGGGGTACAGACAAAGAATGGATCAGCAAAGACAGTAATAAAGCTTATACTTCAGGAGATAGAAAGGATTCAGAAAGGACCTGTCTCAGATGAAGAGCTGAGGGATGCAAAGGCATACCTTACCGGGAGTTTTCCGAGAAGGCTTGATACAATGGGAAAGATAGCAAACTTCCTCACCCTTACCGGGTTCTATCAGCTTGGAATTGATTATGACAGGAAGTATCCCGGGTATATAAACTCGGTTACAAAGGAAGATGTCCGGAGGGTTGCCGTAAAATACCTTGATCCTGAAAAATATGTCCTTGTAGTTGTTGCCGACCTGAAGAAGGCGGGATTTTAGCAGCGTGCAGAAAGAAACCCCATCCCGGGGTTTTTAAATTGAAGAATTATGGTAGGCACGGACGGTATCGAACCGTCGACCTCTACCGTGTCAAGGTAGCGCTCTCCCCCTGAGCTACGCGCCTGTTTAAGGTCAGGTGTTAATAAATATAACATTTGAACTCGTAACTTTGTCAAGACCGCCGGTCTTTCCGTATCAAACCGGAGCTTGTCCGGGTTTGCCCTTCTATGCTATCCTAAACACCTTACATTCATTGATATAACAGTTTCTTTTATGGATATACGGCAATACATAAACAGTGCGATTCAGAAACTGGGAGCAGAGGTGCCCTTTGTCGAGCTTGAGGTGCCGAGGATTGCCCGGCATGGTGACCTTTCTACTCCTGTAGCCATGGTTCTTGCAAAAAGGCTCAAAAAAGCTCCTCGGGTGATAGCTGAAGAGCTCGTCTCAATCCTGAGTGTGGAGGCCCCTTTTGAGAGTGTGGAGGTTGCAGGCCCGGGATTTATAAACTTCACCTTTAAGAGGCGGTTTCTATATGCGGAGCTGCAAGACCTGCTGAAGAACCCTTCCCGGTATCTGCAAAAAGACCTGGGACATGGACAGAGGGTGCAGGTTGAATTCGTGAGTGCAAACCCGACAGGCCCGCTTCACCTCGGTCATGGACGGGGAGCTGCTCTGGGAGCAGCGCTTGCCAATCTGCTGGCGAGGGCCGGCTATGATGTGGAGCGGGAATTCTATATAAATGATGCAGGAAGACAGGTGAGACTGCTTGGTGAGAGCATTTTTTCAAGGTATAAGGAGATACTGGGAGTGACATATCCATTCCCTGAAGAGGGATACAGGGGGGATTATATAGGAGACCTTGCCGCAGACCTGGTCAGAGAGGTTGGGGAGCGGTTTAAGAATTCGGATTTCGATGACGCAGGCGAGTATTTTATCAGGTTCGGTGTTGAGCGGATGCTCAGGGAGATGGAGGCGGATCTCAGGGGTTTTGGTGTTGTATTTGACCGCTGGCAGAGCGAGAAGGCCCTTTATGATGAGGGGCTTGTCAAAAAATGCCTTGAAGAGCTCAGGGGAAAGGGGAATCTGTACGAAGAAGGAGGGGCCCTCTGGTTCAGGGCTACGGAATTCGGTGATGACAAGGACAGGGTTGTTATAAAGAGAGATGGCTCTCATACATACTTTGCCTCTGATATAGCCTACCACCGGTACAAGATACAGCGCGGATTTGATGAACTCATAAATATATGGGGGGCTGACCACCATGGATATGTGCCGAGGATAAAGGCGGTCATCAGGGCACTCGGCTATCCGGAGGATAGCCTGGGGGTGCTCCTTGTTCAGATAGTTACGCTGCTGAGGGATGGAAGGCCTGTGCAGATGTCAAAAAGGAGCGGAGAGTTTATCACGCTCAGGGAAGTAACGGAAGAGGTTGGGGCTGATACAACAAAGTTTATCTTTCTTACCCGCAGTCACGACAGTCACCTGGAGTTCGATATTGAGGTGGCCAAAAAAGAGTCCTCCGAAAACCCTGTCTACTATGTCCAGTATGCCTATGCCAGAATTAACAGTATCTTCAGAAAGGCAGAGGAGGAGGGTATTGAAACAGGCAATGCAGGGGACCTGAATTATCTTGCAGAGGAGGCCGAGATAAGTCTTGTTAAAAAAATCCTCTTCTACCCTCTCATGTTTGAGGGTGCTGTCAGGACAAGGGAACCACACAGGATTACATTCTACCTGCAGGAACTTGCCGGGCTGTTTCATCCTTATTACAATACACACCGCGTCCTGGGGGTGGAGCCGGCGGCCCTGACACTTGCAAGGCTGTCACTCTGTGATGCCGTAAAGACCGTCCTGAAAGAGGGATTATCAATCCTGGGTGTGGCAGTGCCTGAAAGGATGTGAGTTATCAATAATTCCTGTTTTTTCGAACACATTTAAGGTTGACCCCGCTCAACCCAGGGTGAAGTTTCTCTTCCCCCCCGGTTGTCTGAAAGAGGGCTATTCGGCTAAGGAGTGGCTATTAAAAATTTTAATAGCCACTCCCCGGTAATTGATAGAACCCCTCCTTAAATGTTAGCTTATTAGACTTCGTATCCTTAAAGGAGGTCTTGTATTGCATGATACCCGTGAAAAGATACTGAAGGCATACCATGAAAACGAGGGCAATGTTATCTCCCTTCTTCAGGACATTGAAGAGTCTTTTGGTTATCTGCCGGAGGATGCAATCTACTGGTTTTCAGAGCAGCTCGATATTCCGCCCTCGAGGTTCTATGGCATTGCCACATTTTATGCCCAGTTCCACCTCAAGCCGAGGGGGGAAAATATAATAACCGCCTGTTGTGGTACTGCCTGTCATGTGAAAGGTTCTGAGAGGCTTATTAACAGCCTGATGAGGGAACTCCATATACCGTCAGGGGAAGACACCTCTGACGACAAAAAGTTTACTGTCGAGAAGGTCAACTGTGTCGGTGCATGCAGCATAGCACCGGTTGTTATCATAAACAGGGAAGTCCACGGAAAGATGACGGCTGACAGGCTTATGAAGGAGATCCGGAAGATCAAGTGAAAATGATGCAAGAGGGTAATATAGTCATAAAGGTCTGTATGGGTACAGGCGGAATTGCCGCGGGAGGGCCCGGGGTGGTCTCTGCCTTCAGGGAAGAGGTTCAGGCTGCCGGTATTAATGCTTTTGTGGAGAATAACTGCTCTGTTCACAATGTCGGCTGCCGCGGTTTCTGTGCCAGGGACGTGCTTGTTGACGTGATTATTGACGGAGAAAAGACTACCTATGAGTATATAAAACCTGACATGGTCCCAAGGATCGTGCAGGAGCATATCCTCCAGGGCCAGGCGGTCGGGGACTGGGTGGTGAAGGAGGATTATCACACCTTCCATGAAAAGCAGGTAAAGGTGGTGCTGTCGGACTGCGGGGAGGTTGACCCCGAGGATATCGGGTCATATGTGAACAGGGGCGGATACGAGGCACTTAAAACGGTCCTGACAACAATGACCCCTGAGGAGACTATTGAGTTGATAAAGGCCTCAGGACTGAGGGGGAGGGGTGGAGCCGGATTCCCGACAGGCCTGAAGTGGGAGTTTGCAGGAAAGGCCCCCGGTGAGCTGAAGTACCTGATATGTAATGCCGATGAGGGAGACCCGGGTGCGTTTATGGATCGCTCCGTTATTGAGGGGAACCCCCATTCGGTGATAGAGGGTATGATTATAGGGGCCTATGCAATCGGTACCCTGAAAGGGTATGTCTACATCAGGGCAGAGTATCCCCTTGCAGTGGAGAGGCTGAAGATTGCCCTTGACCAGGCAAGGCAGAGTTGCTTTCTCGGTAAAAAGATACAGGATAGGGACTTTGAATTTGATATAAAGATAAAACTTGGGGCCGGGGCCTTTGTATGTGGTGAAGAGACGGCCCTTATGGCCTCCATAGAGGGTAACAGGGGGATGCCGAGGGCCAAGCCGCCTTTTCCGGCCCAGAAAGGACTGTGGGGAAAGCCCACGGTTATTAATAATGTGGAGACCCTTGCTAATATTGCACATATAATCCGTAACGGTGCTGACTGGTTTACGCAGTTCGGCACTGAAAAGAGTAAAGGGACAAAGGTCTTTGCCCTTACGGGGAAGGTCAAAAACAGCGGACTTATAGAGGTCCCTCTGGGGATTGCACTCAGGGAGATCGTCTATGATATAGGTGGCGGAATTGAAGGAGACAGAAAGCTGAAGGCTGTTCAGACAGGCGGACCCTCAGGGGGATGTATAACTGCCGGTATGATGGATATAGCCGTTGACTATGAATCTCTTGCACCGGCGGTATGGTTGTAATGGATGAGACGGACTGCATGGTTAATATAGCAAAGTATTTTCTTGAATTCACCCAGGCGGAGTCCTGTGGAAAATGTGTCCCCTGCCGGATAGGGACAAAGAGGCTTTTGGAGATACTGCAGCGGATTACCGACGGCAGGGGAAGGCCGGGCGATACAGGGCTCCTTGAAAAACTGAGCAATGATATCAAGTCTGCCTCACTCTGCGGCCTGGGACAGACGGCCTCAGGTATTTCCGTGATGAGTATAAGGCCCACATCCATGAGAAGCGCTGTCCTGCAGGTGTATGCAAGAACCTTCTCACGTATTCCATACTTGAAGAGTTCTGCAAGGGCTGCACCATGTGTGCAAGGGTATGTCCTGCAGGAGCTATTGTGGGAGAGAAGAAACAGCCCCACAAGATCATCCAGGAGGTATGCGTAAAATGCGGGGCCTGCTTTGAGACTTGCAAGTTTAAGGCGATAAAGAAGGGATAGAGCGGAGGAACCATGATGGTCACATTAACAATAGACGGCAGGAGCATCAAGGTAAGAGAGGGCTCTACCATCCTTCAGGCAGTCAGAGAGAATGACATCTATGTACCCACCCTCTGTGACGACCCGAGGCTTGAGCCATACGGAGGATGCCGGCTCTGTCTCGTCCGGATAAAGGGTATGGCAAGGCCTGTGACCGCGTGCACCACTCCTGTTACAGAGGGGATGGAGGTGGAGACCACAAACGAAGAGATTGAGGGACTTCGGCGTACAATAGTTGAACTCCTCCTCAGCGACCACCCTACTGACTGCATGATCTGCGAGAAGGCAGGAGACTGTACGCTCCAGGAGCTTGCCTATTTCTACAACCTCAGGGAAAACCGTTTCGAGGGTGAAAGAAGAAAGTATGCCGACAGTGACGGCAATCCCTTTATTGAGAGGAATATGGAGAAGTGCATACTATGCGGCAAGTGTGTCAGGGTCTGCAACGAGGTCCAGGGCGTCAATGCCATTGAGATAGCATACAGGGGTTTTTCGGCAAAGGTCTGTCCTCCGTTTGAGAAAGACCTTGATTGCGAATTTTGCGGTCAATGCGTCAGTGTCTGCCCCACAGGTGCGCTTATGGGAAAAATCTCCATGGGCATGGGCAGGCAGAAGGATATCGAAAAGGTGGAGAGCGTATGTCCTTACTGCGGCTGTGGTTGTAATATAACACTTCATGTGACAAGGAACGAAGTGATAAGGGTATCATCACGTCCTGAATCACTGAATGAGGGGTGGCTGTGTGTAAAGGGAAGATTCGGTTTCAAGTTTAACAGCAGTCCGGAAAGGCTGAAGTATCCCCTGATAAAGAGGAATGGTCAATTTGAGGAGACCTCATGGGATGAGGCCCTTGATTATGTTGCAGAGAGGCTTGGAGATATCAAGGATAGCTACGGGGCTGATGCAATTGCAGGGCTCAGTTCCGCCAGGTGCACGAATGAAGAGAACTACCTGTTTCAGAAGTTCATGAGGGCAGCGATCGGCACAAACAATGTCGACCACTGTGCCCGTTACTGACACAGTGCTACCGTGGCCGGTCTGGCCACAGTGTTTGGCTCGGGGGCCATGACGAACTCTATCCCCGAGATAGAGAACAATGACCTCCTGTTTGTTATCGGCTCCAATACAAAAGAGAATCACCCCATCGTTGCCCTCAGGATGATAAAGGCTGAAAGGAAAGGGGCAAAGATTATAGTGGCTGATCCGAGGAAGGTGCCCCTTGTCAGGTTTGCACATATATGGATGCAGCATCGCCCGGGTACGGACGTTGCCCTGCTTAACAGCA
>QIJG01000271.1 GCA_003232715.1 Nitrospirota bacterium | reverse complement strand
TGAGGGAGAGTCCTTTTGGATCGTTGCTGTTTGATGCATACACAAACCCCCAGGGCACATAAAAGGACGGCACAGACGTCCAGTATCCCCTTACTGTCGTGAATATCCGGGACATGGTGTTATGGATAACGGTAAAGGCTTTCAGGTTGTTTACCGAGACGGACGTTGCCTGGGTCACTGCTACTCCATCCGGCGCGAGATGCTCCATGACCTCTCTGTAAAATTCCCTTGTATAAAGCTTGATAGCAGGCCCTCCTTCCATGGGCTCCGGAAGGTCAAGAATTATCACATCAAACTTCTCGTCTCCCTCAGCAATAAACCTTCGAGCATCCTCATGCAGGACCTTTACCCTGGGATCATCAAAACACCCCTCATGCCATTCATGCAGATGGTCCTTGCATGCCTGCACTACCTCTTCATCAAGGTCAATCATGCAGACGGATTCCACTGTAGGGTGCCGCAGCACTTCCCTGATCGTAGCCCCTTCTCCTCCACCGGCAATCAATACTTTTTTTGGAGCCCCATGGGTAATCAGGGCAGGGTGAACAAGGGCCTCGTGGTATATGAACTCGTCAAGCTGAGTAGACTGCATCTTGCCGTCAAGAACCAGGGTCTTGCCGTAACTGCCGAGTCTGAGAATCTCCAGTTTCTGATACCGGGTCTGGGCGGTATACAGGACCTCTTCAAGTGAATGGAGGCTGGCCTCTTTATCTGTTGTAAACTCAAGAAACCATTTGGAGTCGATCATTACAAACCTTGTGCGGGAGTTTTTCGTTTGTGCACGAAATTATCCCTCTTTTCATTTCCACGATGGATGGGTTTTTTGACTCAAACTGTGCAATAAGGTATTGGACAGCAATTTCCGGTTTAATTACATCCCCACAGGTAAATATATCCACGGCGGCATATCCATATTCCGGCCATGTATGAATGGAAAGGTGAGATTCAGCAATAACTACCATACCACTGATCCCAAAGGGACTAAACTCATGGAAGGATACATCGACAATGGTTGCCTTTGCTTGCTTTGCAGCAGATACCATTGCCTCCCTTACAGTATTCAGGTCTTTCAGTATCTCATGATTACAATCCTTTAATTCAACTAATAACTGGGTACCTAAAGCATGCAATCCTCAACCCCCCTTCAAGTGGTTTAAGAGGGACAAAATATCCCTAACAAGCATATAAGCATAAAGCAAACAATACATTTTTGTCAAGGGATCGAATCGAATTTCTCGAGCCAGGTTAGAAATGTCCAGCGATTTACGGTAAGAGCCGGTATTGACGGGGAATTAGCAGTGTTTTTGCTGTAAGACCCCACGTCATTCACTTCCACGCTACGTTGAATGCCGAAGGCTTTGAGCCTCGGCTCAATTCTTCTTAAGTACGTTATTGCAACAACTGACCACAGATTTTGTATACGGAAAATACAGTTTTCCTCTTTGTTCCCCTTAGACTGAATCTGTATAAGCCGTAAACAACTCAGGAGCAGGATGAAGAACCTCGAATTGTTACGGGATAGATATGTCTTTAATCTCCCTGTATGAAAAGACAGGGCCGTCTGTGCAGATGTATCTGGGACCTGTATAACAATGACCACATTTACCGACTCCACACTTCATGTGCGCTTCAAGTGTGGTAATTATCCTCTCCTCAGGCATTCCAAAGAGGAAGAGCTCTCCCATGGCAGCCTTTATCATCACTTCAGGGCCGCATATATAGGCGGTTGCCTTTTTCAAGTCTGAATGCACCTCCTGCCAGAGACCTGTAACCAGGCCGACATGGCCCTTCCAGCACTCATCAGCTCTGTCCACGGTAAGAAGCACCTTTATGCCCCTCTCCTTCCAATCCTCCATCTCATCCCTGAAGACAATATCCTCAGGAGTTTTTGCCCCATACAGGAGCGTTACCCGACCCACATCCTCCGGTTTTTTCATAAACCACTCAATGAGCGGTCTCAACGGTGCCATGCCGATTCCGCCTGCAACTACCACAGCATCCCTGTTTTTTGAGATCTCCAGGGGAAAGCCATTACCATAGGGGCCTCTCAGCCATAGCGGATCTCCGGCTTTCAGGGAATGGATTGTCTCAGTAACAAAGCCTGCCCTCCTTATGCACAGCTCCACCGCTTTATCTGCTCCGAAAAGCGATGTCACGGATATGGGGACCTCCCCTGCACCCCATACCGAAACCATAAAAAACTGTCCCGGCACATAGTTAAGCGGCATTTGAGTCCTCACCCTGAATAGGCTTACATCCCTGCCCTGCGGTATAATCTCCTCAATCTTTCCGTTTACAGGCAGATATATGTTTTTGCCATTTGTCATTTGTTATTTTCCATTTGTTATTTATTCTTCCCCTCCGTCAATTCCTGTTAATCCTGTCTAAGAAAATTCTTGTTTTTTGCATATCATTTGTGACTTATTCTTCCTCTCCGTTAATGGCCAGTCCCTTTATCTCTGTTGCGATGGTTGCCATATCGATCTTTCCGGGACACGTTATGGCACATCTGCCACAGCCCACACACCCGAATTCGTTCAGCACCTCCGGATAGTGAATGAGCTTGTGATAATACCACCTCCTGGTCCTCAGCATCCTTTTTTCATTCGGCAGTATACCACCGGCCATTCGGGTAAAACCCTTAAAGAGACATGTATCCCACAGCCTTATCCTCTCTATCCCGTCAGGATATGTCCTGTCGGTGACAGTCATAAACACAGCCGCCGCATTCAAAACATCTCCGGGCAACCTTTTGCCAGAAGTCATCCTTTAACCGTCCGGCAAGGATCATCCGTCGTGGACTCTCAAGGCTTATCCTCTTCTGAAACCTCGCCGTTGCACTCAGAAAAACCTCGTACTGATCATCATAGTCTGTCTTGCGGGGTCTGCTGAACAGAAAGGAGATCCCCTTGACTGTTTTTATTCCTTCAGCAGAGGCCGTCTGGACAAAGTACCTGTTGCCGAGGTCGGTCAACTGTATGTCAAACCCCTTTTCAAGATAAGGGCCTGTCCCGAGCCCGATACAAAAGCATGTCGGATCAGGGTTATTGCAGACGATAGAGATAAAGAGGGTGTTCTTCCTCCTCTGTTCATAATACGGGTCCCTGTATCCTTCGAGATAGAACCTGTCCAGGAGCCTGATGGCAGAGATGTCGCAGGACCTGACACCGAAGATGACACGCTTCTTTTTATCCATCAGGTCCAGGACCCCGGTTTTCCCATAAGATTCTTTCATATGTACGTTGGGGGATACGGGTTGCGGTTTGGAGGGTAAATTAACCCCGTCACTCGTGACTTTTAACCTGAGCATGGGGTCGTATTGGGGGAGAAGGAACTCCTTGGGTGAAGGCAGTGATGCAGGGGAGTCAAGAACGACCTCGTGAATCTGATCGACACTCCTGAAGACAATATCCCTGCCCTTGTCCCTTAACGGTCCGATGAGGTCCCCCGCTTTCCTTAACTGTCTTAGCCAGTAAGAGAGGTGATTCTTTTCAAGTATCCATTCGTTCTTCATGGTTCGCTCTTCTCTATCTTTACTGCACAGACCTTGTATTCCGGTATCTTCGCCCCCGGGTCTGTGGCAGGATTTGTCAGGATATTTGCAGCAGCCTCCATAAAATGAAACGGGATGAAGACCGTGCCCTCAGGAGTTCTCCCGGTTACAAGGGCCTTTGGCTCTATCGAGCCTCTCCTTGAACTCACCCTCACTCTTGTCCTTTTTCGGATACCGAGCCTTTCTGCATCAGCAGGGTTTATCTCTACGAGGCATTCAGGCTCTTCCCGTTCAAGTACAGCGGTCCTTCGGCACATTGTCCCTGTATGATAATGGAAAGAGAGGCGTCCGGTTGTAAGGAGAAAGGGGTATGCCTCATCAGGCAGCTCGTCAGGCGGGAGGAACTCCACTGTAATGAACGTGCCAAGCCCCTTGGCAAAATTTTTTCTGTGCAGATAAGGTGTTCCGGGATGGTTGATATCAGGGCAGGGCCATTGCAGGCCAAAACCATCAGACAGCCTGTGGTGAAGTACCCCGCCATAAGATGGAGTCAGGAATGCTATCTCTTCCATAACCTCATAGGCCCCCCTGTAAGACATACCGTAGCCCATCTTTTCAGCAAGAGCACAGATTATCTCTCCATCAGGCATTGATTCACCAATTTGACCGGCCGCCCTTCCAAGAAGCTGTATCCTTCGCTCCGTATTTGTAAAAGTCCCGTCTTTCTCAGCAAAGGATGCAGCAGGCAGGACTACATCTGCAAACTCTGAAGTCTCATTTGGGAATATGTCCTGCACAATCAGGAATTCAAGCCCCTCCATCGACTCCCTGACGTGATGAAGGTCAGGGTCGGACATCAGGGGGTTTTCTCCCATTACGTACATGGCCTTCAGGTTTCCCACACGTGCTGCCTCCATCATCTCCATTATTGTCAGTCCCGGGCTGACAGGGAGTTTTTTCCGCCAGGCCCTCTCGAACTTCCTTCTTGCCCCCGGATTCGTCACTTTCTGGTAGCCACTGTAAACATTAGGCAGGGCCCCCATGTCACAGGCTCCCTGGACATTGTTCTGTCCCCTCAGCGGGTTGATGCCTGACATCGGCAGACCGATATGCCCGGACAGCATGACCAGATTGGCACAGGCCCTTACATTATCAACCCCGGTTATATGCTGCGTAATCCCCATTGCATAAAATATCATTGAGCGCTTCTCCATGGCATAGATCCTTGCCACACGCCTTATATCATTGGCCTTGACCCCTGTAATCCCCTCAACGGTAGCCGGAGGATACCGTTTCAGTTCCTCTTCAAAGAGGTCGAAATTCTCGGTCCTTCTCCTGACAAAGTCCGCATCTACAAGCCCCTCGCTAACTATCACATTCATTATCCCCATCAATAGGGCAACATCAGTGCCGCTGCGGTGCCTGAGGTGGATATGGGCAAACTCTGCTATCTGTGTCCTTCTCGGGTCTGCAACTATCAGGGTGGCCCCCCGGTCAACGGCTTCAAGCATATGCATCCCTATCATCGGGTGTTGTTCCGTGGTGTTCGAGCCGATAACAAAGAGGACGCTTGCTTCGGCAATCTCGCTTATGGAGTTGGTCATCGCTCCCGAACCGAATGCCGCTGCCAGGCCACCAACCGTGGAGGAGTGACAGAGCCTGGCACAGTGGTCAATATTATTTGTCCCAAGTACTGCCCTTGCAAACTTCATCATCAGGTAATTTTCTTCATTCGTACACTTTGCTGAACTGAGAATCCCTATGGAGTCAGGCCCGTGTTTTGTCCTGATCTCTCCAAGTCGTGCTGCTACAAGGTTCAATGCCTCATCCCAGGTGGCCCTTCTGAGGCCTTTTCTTTCTCTTATCAGGGGATATTTCAGTCTGTCGGGGTGAGTAGCAAACTCATGGGCATTCCAGCCCTTCACACACAGGCTTCCCCTGTTTACCGGATGGGTCCTGCTTGGAGAGGTGCCTGTAATCTGCCCGTTTTTCACATGGAGGTAGAGACCGCAACCGCAGCCGCAATAGGGACAAACCGTCATAATCTTATTCATAGAGGTTATTATAGCAGAGCTCGTACCATCTGTATACATTCCGGCTTGTCTTTTTAAAAAAAATACGGAGCCGGGAAGTGTAAAATAGAGATATGATTAATATCTCTGAAGGCATCTCGATTGATGAGAGCGAAATTCATCTGAAGTTCATCCGTGCTTCAGGGCCGGGTGGGCAAAAAGTCAACAAGACCGCTACAGCCAACTCTTCTTTGCCCGTTGATGTTCGGGAGCGTCTTATTAGTCTTGCCGGAAGGAGGATCACTGCTGAGGGCTCCCTGGTCATTGATGCCCGGCGGTTTCGTTTACAGGAACAGAACCGTCAGGATGCAATTGAAAGGCTGGTTGAATTGATCCGCAAGGCAGTAGAGAGACCGAAAGTCCGTCGCAAGACAAGGCCAACGCTTCAATCAAAAAAGCGCCGTCTGGAGGCCAAACAGCGCTGTAGTAAGAACAAACGCCTGAGAAGGTCTGTTAGACGTTTCGAAGAATAGCAGCGTAGTTGTAATGAAAGAGTTTATGGCTCTTCCGGATTTTCAACTCAGTCTTTTAAATATCCACTCTATCTGAGACGGTCCCTTTGTCAACAGCCTCCTGGAGCCGATGCACTTCGTTCAGAATTCCCATAAAGCGACGGCCAAAGGCCGTCAGCACGTACTCTACCTGCAGAGGAGGCTTCTCGCCGAACACGGAGCGCTGCACGATGCCGAAGCGCGTCATCTTTCGCAGCCGCTCATTCATCACCTTTGTCGACAGGCCGGGGCTTGCCCGAAGCAACGCACTTGGCCTGCTGCACCCATCAGCAATGAGCCGAAGCAAGCGGACCGACCATTTGCATCCGATGATGCTTTCGACCATAGAACCGACTTTAATAGCGCTGCCGTCCTGCGAGGAGGAAGCCCTCTCACCCCATGGACCGTTTTCAACCATCACTTACCTACCTTACCAAAAAGTACCTTCTTGACCGGAATCCGTAGCCGGTATATCCTAAAAGGCATGTGGTCGAAGACCACGGTAAACCACTCAAAACGAAAGGAGCTACAAGATGAAAAGCAAAGCCATCTTTTACCACGCCGGATGTCCCGTGTGCATCAGTGCCGAGCAATCCCTGCTCAGTGCGCTCGACACAAACCGCTTTGACGTCGAGATCGTACATCTCGGTACAGACAAAAGCCGCCTCTCCGAAGCAGAAGAACTCGGCATCAAATCGGTCCCCGCACTGGTCTTGGACAGACAGGTCTTTCACATCAACTTCGGTGCGAGCCTCTCGGATTTGAAGTAAACGCGTGTATGAGAGCCTGCCTGGAGGGATCGTATCCCCCCGGGTTTCTCTCATCCGCACAGACTCTCCCGAGCACCGGCATCACTCCTCTCCGGTTCGCACGCAGCAACGGTGCGTTGAGCGCAGTTAAACGCGTCCATCCGGATGCCTTGTGTACGCGTTATAATGTGAAATATAACGGAAACGGGTAGAGAAAGGCAAGGGATGCTCTTCTCCAGCTCTTGAAGATTTTTTGGGGGCACTCCTGCCTCCTGAAAAATTAACAGATTGCTTCTTTTATTGCCTTCAGAAGGGGTTTCACCTCTGAGTCCCTTATCGTCCTTGCATCAATAATAACACTGCCTGCTCTTATCCTTGTAATTACTGCAATAGCGGCACCCCTCCTCAAACGCTGCTCAACAAGCAGGGCTGACATTCCCTCCACCTTCAGTCTTACTACATATGTCGGCAAATATACCCCCGGCAAAGAACCGCCGCCGGCCTGTGACTCGTCCTTCTCAATAGAGACCAGGGCATTCCTGACATCACGCTTTATCAACAACTGAATCTTCCTGGCACGTCTCTTTATCACCTCATCCCCCTGCAAAAGAGTCTTCAGTACAGGTATTTTTTCCCTTGCTTTTTCAGGATCAGCATGGCAGAGTAATGTTGCCTCCAGTGCAGCGAGGGTAAGTTTATCTATGCGTACAGCCCTTGTAAGGGGATGTTTGGCTATCCGCTCTATCAATTTCTTCCTGCCGACGATTATTCCGGCCTGTGGTCCTCCAAGGAGTTTGTCGCCACTGAACGTTACAATGTCCACCCCCTTACCGACCACCTCATGAACAACAGGCTCGTCATATATCCCGTAAGGTCTCAGGTCGGTAAAGCATCCGCTGCCGAGGTCGAACATAACAGGCACTTCCTTTCTTTTGCCAAGCCTGACGAGCTCTCCAACTGATACATCTTCTGTAAATCCAATCACTTTATAGTTGGACTGATGAACCTTGAGGAGCAGGGCGGTCTGCTCACCTACGGCATCTTCATAGTCTCCTGAATTTGTCTTGTTTGTGGTCCCAACCTCTTTTAGTAGTGCCCCACTCTGCAACATAACATCAGGAATCCTGAAGGCCCCTCCAATCTCAATAAGCTCTCCCCTTGAGACTATAACCTCCCTGCCTTTTGCAATTGCACTTAGACAGAGCAGCACAGCTGCGGTATTATTGTTAACAACAACGGCATCCTCAGCGCCGGTGATATCTTTCAATATCCACCTGATGTGGTCATACCTCTCTCCCCTCCTGCCCTCCTTGATGTTATATTCGAGATTGGAATATCCCATGGCAACATCCATGATATTATTCAATACCTCAGGAGGCAGGGGGGCACGACCAAGGTTGGTATGTATTACCACTCCTGTTGCATTTATGACAGGCTTAAGCCTTCGCTCTATAAGTTTTTTTATCTTTATCTCAATATTGCCGGATATGGCGTTGAGGTTGACATCAGGGGTGAAGCCTTCTAGTACCTCCCCCCGTTTGAAGGCTATAATATCCCTGATAGCACGTAGAATGTATTTTCTCGGGTAGGACTTCAGCCATTTAAGTCCGTGAGGGCTTTTCAGTACCTCGTCCACTGAGGGAAGTTTTCTTAGAAGTTCCTTTTGCTCCATAACAGTTCTCCATACCTGAGTTGAACGATTCATGAACCGGTCGTTACCTGACAGATTATGCAGCAACCTCCAGGTTACTCAATTCAGGTAAGATATAATCGCCTTTGAGCAGGTACAAAGGGATCTGTTGCAACCATTTTGCCCGCTCTGCTTATTATACCTGAATGTAATCGCACTGTAAATAGCGCTGTTGGCGGATGTTTTCCAGGATGATGATTTGCAGTGTAATTGCCTTTCTTCTTTTTGCCCTTTGCCGTCTCATTACCGGAAGAAACTCGGCTTCAGCAAGGTTGGCCGTCCGGATGGTATAATCAATATGTATATGGATTTAGCTTGATCCTTTTAACCGGTTGGCAAACCTGTAAGTTAAGGATCTGGAGGTAGGGTCTTGAGCGTGGATCTTCTGCCGGTTATTAAAGAATACGGACCTTGGGCGGTCTTCATAGGTGCTTTTTTAGAGGGCGAACTGGTTCTGATAACAGCAGCGATCCTCGCTTCCCAGGGAATGTTAAGTATAGAATATGTGTGGGTTGGCGCTTTTCTGGGAGCATGGACAGGTCATCTGTTCTGGTTTCTCACAGGCAGAGTGTTCGGTACCCGCTATCTCCTGACAAGGCTTAAAAGATATGCAACACAGATTGGAGAAGTCAACCGGATGATACTTAAGCGTCCCAAGACAGCTATTTTTGCACTTCAGTATCTCTACGGTATGCGCGTCATGGGAGCTGCCGGACTTGGTACAACTGATTTATCTTTTAGAAAGTTTGCATTTTACGAGGCAGTAAACTGTATGATATGGGCACTCGTGGTTTTATCAGCAGGGTGGTTTTTGGGACAGACCTTTGTTTATATCTTTAAGGGTTGGCTCAGATGGGTATGGCTGGGTTTCAGTCTATTGATATTTCTCCTCTTCTTCCATCATCTTAAAACCATTATTCATTCAAAAATGAATATCAGACACAACCGTAGTTAAACGGCTATGTTAAGGGGTTTATAAAGTCGGATAAAGGGAGACTGTATTGTCACCTATACAAGGAGTATCATCATTTCTGAATTTAAAGGAGCGATTGTTATGAACGATCTTAGCGAGGTATTTCCAAATCTCCCGGAGAGAATCAGAGGGCTGGGTGAGCTGGCTTACAACCTCTGGTGGAGCTGGCATCCTGAGGCCAGGATGTTATTCAAGATGCTTAACCGTGCTGCATGGAAGATGAGCGTGCATAATCCCGTAAAAGTGCTTCACGATCCGGAGGGTGAGGTCCTTGATGCAGCTTCAAAAGACCCCAGGTTCCTGAGACATTATGATGCCGTAATGACAAGGTTTAAGGCTGAGATGAAGAGCACCTCCGGTTGGTTTAACTCTAATATCACTGATCCGGGAAAGTTCCCGATTGCATATTTTTCCGCTGAATACGGACTTCACCACTCGCTTCCCTTTTATGCCGGCGGACTCGGCTTCCTTGCAGGGGATTTTTTGAAGGAATGCAGTGACCTTGGGGTCCCTGTAGTAGCTATGGGATTTATGTATCCCGAAGGGTATTTACAGCAGAGGATAGGACCGGACGGATGGCAGGAAAGTGATAGTGAGGCCCTCGACAGGGAGAATGCACCGATACGGCGTGTTTTTGATGATAAAGGAAAACGTCTGGTAGTGAAGGTTCCTTTCATAGAGCCGCCAATCTATGTAGAGGTATGGAAGGTTCAGGTGGGAAGGGTGTTATTGTATCTGATGGACACGGACATCGAGATGAACGATCCCTGGAGCCGCGGGATTTCAGCCCGCCTGTATATCGGAACTCCTGAACTGCGGCTGAAGCAGGAGGTTGTTCTTGGTATCGGCGGGGCGGAAGTGTTGAACGTTCTCGGAATAAAACATTCAGTCCTTCATCTGAACGAAGGTCACCCGGCTTTTGCCATACTCGAGAGGATCAGGGAAAGGGTGGCGTCGGGAATGACCTTTGATGAAGCGTCCGGGCAGGTAAGGGCTACCACGGTATTTACCACACATACACCTGTGCCGGCAGGTCACGACGTCTTCCCGTTTTCCCTGATGGAGAAATACTTTCATAGTTACTGGCCTTCCCTTGGCCTGGACAACGAGGCCTTCATGAAGCTCGGAATGAATCCGGCGGCTCCGGCGGCCGGGTTTAACATGACGGCATTTGCCATGAGAATGTCGGGATACCGTAATGCCGTCAGCAAAAGACACGGGGAGGTTACACGCAAGATGTGGCAGTCACTCTGGCCTGACTTGCCTGAAGAGAGCGTGCCGATAGAGTCCATAACAAACGGTATTCACATACCCACATGGATTGAGCCAAGGATACAGCTTTTACTGAACAGGTTTGTGCATATGGACTGGCTGAATGAGCACGATGTTGCAGAAACGTGGAAGTCGGTAAAGGATATCAGTGATGAGGAGATATGGAAAACACACTTCTGGGTCAAGATGAAATTAATAATAAGAATGAGAGAGAGGGTAAGGCAGAGGTGGCTCTACGAAAATGCGGATCCACGTATTATACTTGCATCAGGAGTGTTGCTTGACCCGAATGCCCTGACCCTTGGGTTTGCCCGCAGATTTGCAACATATAAAAGGGCTACATTGATTTTACACAACCTTGAAAGGTTTAAAAGAATGCTTAATGACCGGTGGAGGCCTGTACAGATTATCTTTGCCGGAAAGGCCCATCCCGATGACGACCCCGGCAAGCAGCTCCTGCAGCAGGTTTTTAACGCTGCAAAGGACCCATCCTTTGGGGGGCGCATAGCCTTTGTTGAGGACTATGACGAGCGACTGGCCCAGTATCTTGTGCATGGAGTTGACGTATGGCTTAACAACCCCCTGCCGCCCCTCGAGGCGTGCGGAACCAGCGGGATGAAGGCATCACTGAACGGAGTGCCGAATCTCAGTATACTCGACGGCTGGTGGGGAGAAGGGTTTAACGGCAAAAACGGCTGGGCCTTTGGTAAAGAAGATTCGCCGGACAGGGATGTGACCGATTCCGAGGCCATATACAACATACTCGAGAACCAGGTGATTCCTCTTTACTACAATGTGGGAGATGACGGTATTCCTCATGAATGGGTCAGTGTTATGAAAGAAGCAATGATAAGCACTACTCCGCTTTTCAGTGCACGCAGAATGACAAAGGAATATGTAAATAAATTCTATCAACACGCCTTAAAATCGGCTGTAAAAGGAGACTTTTAACCCTTGATTCAAGAGATTGACATGACGTTCTGAAGAGGCATCCGGATGGAACTGAATATTTCCCTGTTAAATGAAAACCGGTATCTGGAGTCTTCCTCTGTTGAGGAGTTCTTTGCCTCCCGTACAGAAGGCAGGCCCTTCTGGGTTGATATAACAGAACCCGAGCAGGCAGCCCTGAAGGAGTTCCTGTCTCCGCTGAAATTGCATCCGCTAATCCTGGAGACATGCCTGGACTCCTCTGCCGGTACCCGAATCGCACCATATGATCAAGCACTCTTCATCAAGCTGCCCACACAGCCCCGGTGGGACAGGACTGACCAGTCTTTTCTCACCATCATTTGTCTGCCCCACGCTATCGTCACCATTCACAAGTTGCCCATTCCTGCCCTGAAGAGCATCGCAGAAGAATTCTCAACTGCAGTGCGATTTCATAACCAAAGCACATCGGCCATTATATATCAGATACTTGACCGGTTGATTGATGAGGACATGGCATATGCCCTGGAGGCACGCCGCGAAATTGACTCACTCGAAGAGGCCATTGACAGGGATGAGGAAGTTGACATAGACAAGGTACTGACATTAAAGCAGCGGGTTGCCCGCCTTTCAATTACCTTTGAGGAGCAACATCATTGTGTTACAACACTGCAGACAATAGAGTCCGAGTTCTTTGATATTAAAGACTTCCGCGAATATTACCGTGATTCCTTAGCCAACCTGGAATACGCCATCCGCTCCGTCAATCGACAGCAGGCGCACCTCTCGGAACTCCGCCAGCACTATATAGTTACGCTGCAGGACAGGACGAACAAGCGCCTTAGACTCCTCACCCTTATTTCTGCTGTTTTTATGCCGCTGACACTAATAGCCGGTATTTACGGCATGAACTTCCGGTATATGCCGGAGCTCAAATGGCACTACGGCTACCCTGCTGTGCTCGCAATTATGCTTGCCATAGCCGGGGGCTTGCTCTGGATTTTCCATCGCAGGGGATGGTTCAGGTGAGTCAACTTAATATCTGAGCTGTAGCAAGGGAGAGACTTTCAAAGGCAAAAGAAAGTGATAACCTAATCGACTTCCATGTAACCAACGTGGGAGACGCTCAGCGATATGAGCCGACATTTCCGCAACTTGACTTTCGTATAATAAAGACATGCTCATTAAAAGATACCTTTTGGATGATGTAACAAGACATCTTCAGAAAAAGGAGATATCCCTGATCGTGGGTCCCCGCCAGGCAGGCAAGACCACCCTTATGAAGGCTCTTGAGTCTCATCTAAAAAAGAAGGGGAAAGATACCCTGTTTTTAAGTCTTGATTTTGATGGAGACCGGCCGTTTTTTCGCTCACAGGAGTCCCTGATTGAAAGGGCCAAACTTGAGTTTGGTAATAATAGAGGATATGTATTCATAGATGAGATACAGCGAAAGGAAAATGCGGGATTATTTCTGAAAGGGCTTTACGATATGGCCCTGCCATATAAATTTATTGTCTCAGGCTCTGGAAGCATGGAACTCAAAGAAAAAATCCATGAATCCCTCCTTGGCAGAAAGAGACTCTTTGAGCTTAATACCCTGTCACTCCGTGAGTTTATAAATTACAGGACAGGCTACAGATACGAAGGCAAATTGAGCAGCTTCTTCCAGATAGACAGACAGCGGGCAATGACTCTCTTCATGGAGTACATGAACTTCGGTGGTTATCCAAGGGTTGTGCTTGAGGAGACCCTTGAGGAAAAGAGGGCAATTATTGATGAGATTTTAAGACATCTCCTTTCTTTTGAGAGTCGAGAAGGTGGATGCCTTCAGAGATATGTTCAGGGTCCTTGCCTCTCAGGTTGGCGGCATGTTAAATCTGAACTCTGTTTCCGAGACAATCGGGGTGTCTGTTCAGACCATTAAAAACTATCTTTCCTATGCTGAAAAAACATTTACAATTGAGAGAGTTACACCATTTTTCAGAAACGTCCGTAAGGAGATAAGAAAAACCCCGGTGGTTTATTTCCACGATATTGGATTAAGAAACCACAGCATCGGCAGATTTGGACAATACAATTCAACCCCGGATATGGGATTCCTTTTTCAAAACCTCATATTCCTCCTTCTCAGGGAATGCCCCGGGACAAAAGGGGCCTCTATCCATTACTGGAGGACCAGGGACAGGGCAGAGGTGGACTTTGTTTTAGACATGGCAGGCAGTATAATTCCGGTTGAGTGCAAGTGCAGTGAGGTTAAATCACCGGCGATTACCCGTTCCTTGAATAGCTTTATAAAAAAATACAGGCCTGAAGAGGCATGGGTTATTAATCTGAGTCCCAAGACCGGAATAAAAACAGAAAACACTACTGTGCGTTTCAGACCATTTTATGAGTTGCTTGAATAAGGAATCACAAATGGTATCATGCAGGCCCTGTTATTTTGCTCTAACCCTCTGATTTATGATATATTTCAAACATGATCAGATTCAGGAAAGCGAGAGTTGTAGAACACACCCTCCACATGATGACAGAACAATGAACAGGTCTGCACTCATAAGGATTGGCCAATCCTTAAGCATCAGACCTGACCTTGTATCCCCTGAATTTCGGCAGGAATAAAAAAGTGCTAAAGACAATACCCCTTGTTGTCCTGT
>QIJG01000081.1 GCA_003232715.1 Nitrospirota bacterium | reverse complement strand
TTGGCAGGACAGGAAGGATGTTTGCCTGTGAGCATGAGGATGTAGTGCCTGATTTCCTCTGCCTTTCAAAGGGCATAACCGGCGGTTATCTACCCCTTGCCGCCACAATAACCACAGAAGAGGTCTATTCGGCGTTCCTTGGCGAATACAGGGAACTGAAGACATTCTTTCACGGACATTCCTATTCAGGAAACCCCCTTGCCTGTGCAGCAGCCATTGCCTCAATCGGGCTATTTGAGAAGGAAAAGACCGTTGAGGGGGTCAGGAAAAAGGAGAATATACTGTTGCCGTGGCTTGAGACGGTCAGAGGGCTTGAGCATGTTGGTGATGCAAGGGGGATTGGTCTTATGGCAGGGGTGGAACTCGTCAGGGACAGTGAAAAGAGAGCACCCTATCCCTTTGAAGACAGGATGGGTTTTAAGGTCTGTCTCAGGGCAAGGGAGAAGGGACTTCTGATAAGGCCGCTTGGCGACGTTGTTGTGATTATGCCGCCCCTTTCAATAAGTAAGGAGCACCTTGCAGGGATGCTTGATATAATCAGGGATTCAATAGTGGAGGTTACGGAAGGGTAGAATTGGGTAAGTCGAAAGGCTCTTTTTTATTAAGACCGAATGTTTTCTGGATTTGTGAGGTCAGTTTTCCGGCCCTATGTTCATAGGTATGTTCTCTGTATATCCTGTGATATGCATTTTCTGCGATCCTTCTACATTCTTCATGTCTATGCAAATAGTAAAGAATTTTATCCTTACAATCCTCAATGTCAGAATAGGTGATTGCCTCGTCTCCGATATTAAAATCGTTTCTGACATGAACGCGGTCTTCCATCAGGAGAAAGCCTCCACATGCAGGAATACCATAACATCTTTCAGGTAATCCCCAGCTAAGTCCATATGTCGAATCAGCTGCTGAGATGCAACTCAGGTTAATTCTGCTTTTCTGGATGATTTCCACCTGTTCATCAAACGATAAATCCTTGCTATCTATAAACAAGAAATTGATATTATTCTTCTTTAAGAGGCCACTAAGTTTTTCTAAAAATTCAACTCTGTTTTTATGTTCAGGATACCTCTGTCCGTCCATGTTGCCTATAAAGGATGTATCCCATTTATAAATATCCTGTAGTCTTAAATCTTCTAAGGTAGCATTGCAGAGGTTGTATTTGCTATTCCATGCGGCATTGGGTAGATATATAACTGTAGGATGCCTGATCCAATCCGTATTCTGAAGTGAGTGAGTTGCATATATCGACAGGATATTGTTTCTTAAAAGCAGGTTTATTTCCCATTTTTTTATTCCAGCATTCCAGGGAGAATCAACATTCCATGTAATTATAGGGATTTTGTGTTGTCTTAATCTGCGAGCCAGGGATAGAAACCTCCATTTGTCTTTGAAAATATACTTAAACTCAAAGATTGCAGCATTAATACCCTCGGAGATAATGGTATTGATATCCCAGGCATTCTCCAAGACCTCATGCCCTGCTGATTCAATCCCCTCTCTGAGGCGTGGATTGCCTTTCCTATAGTTCAGAGCTATCTTCATTAAAAGATTGTTCCTGTACGCCCTTCTTAGTAGAGGCTCCAAGCATGAGTCCTGTTAGAAGTGTAAATGCTATAGCATGCTCATGATGTAGGGTTGTATCCAATAGCCCGCCGACAAATGTAACTAAAAATCCACCAAGGGCGCAGTATTTTATCTCATTTTTAAATCCTGATAATGGTTTATATTTTAGCCATTGATAGAGAAAACCGGATATAATCAAAGAAATGGAAATAAGTCCTAAAGTTCCCATCTGTGAAGCTATTTGCAGATATACATTATGTGCATCAAAAACTGTTTCGGTGGATGAAACATATTTAAAGTTATTTAATCCTATCCCTACAACTGGATTTTCTTTAAAAAGATTTAGCGCATATTCCCATATGGAGAACCTGCTAAAAAGCGAATTTATAGAAAATATCTTAACTCTCATGGGGTCATATATGTATATGGAAACAACAGTTAATCCAAAAAGGCCAATTGAGAATAAACTACTTAATATAATGTTTTTACGGCTTAATAATAGAATAATCAAAAATACGAAAAGTCCAGTAAAGGAAGACCTCTCTGCTGTCATAACAGTAGCAATAATAAGGAAACAGGCAAAGATACTTATTATTATTTTTGAATATCGAATCTTGTTTTCTGAATATACAATTGTGCTAATCATAGAGGTTATTACTATCATAAAATACATGGCAGTATAGTTTTGGTTGCCAAGGGAGTGTATTTCAAGTGGCCTATGTATTCCAATAGAATGGATTATTCCTAATAGAGCCGCCATGGTTGTTGAAACATAAAGGCTCCAAAGGATAATTCTAACATGCCTTTTGTTATTTACACTACAAGCTGCAAAAAATGGGATAGTGTAAAAAAGGATATCCTTGGCTCCCCCCAGGCTTTTTGAGGGATTATTTGCAAAGATACTACTTATTAAGGCTGACACTATGAGAAATAAAAAACCATAATGGATAACGGAAATCTTTATTTTTAACTCTTTCTTGTATAACTGCACAAGTAGAATTGATAAAATAAGCAATATGCTGATAGTCTTTAACGACTCAGAAAATGGCAACGATATAACCATAAGAATAATACCGGCAAGTTTTATACCGTCGTAATTTAAACAGATTGATGAATTCAATCTTCCTCCTTTATATATACCCATTGGTGCCTGTAGCTTAGTGATCTATGGGAGTATTTTTGTTATAGTTTCCGGCATTGATTGTCAGTAAAGATTCAGCCTTCTCAAGAACCTCACCAACTGTTATCTGTTCCATACAGAAGGACTTTTGACAGTTTTTGCCGATGCATGGACTGCATACCGTGGGTTTTGCTATCACAGCAGATGATTCAGCATTGTAAGGGCCACATAATCGTGGATCAGTGGGAGAAAATAGAGCTATAGTTGGTGTCCCAAGGGCAAAGGCAATATGCATTGGGCCCGTATCGTTAGTGATAAATACATGCATTTTCTCTATGACCGCTGTGGTCTCCCTCAAGGATAATTTTCCAGCGGCATGAATTGCCCCCCTGATTCCCGAAGCCACTTCATCAACCAGCATCCTCTCTTTAGCATTGCCGGTTACTATAATCCTGCAACATAGTTTCTCCGTAAGAATCCTGCCTAAGGCTATAAATTTTTTCGAAGGCCAGCATTTGAATGGCTTTTGTGCACCAGGATGAAGCCCAATCAACAATTCATCTTTATTCATTCCATTGTTTTCTAAAAAACTCCCGGCAGTTGTTCGCTCTTTGTTCGTTAAATAAAACGATATTTTCAGGTGTCTTGCATACGCTTTTACCTCTCTGACGATTTCCAGTCTCTTTTCAATTCCGTGTATATCATCCTGTGGAGCTAATGCCCTGCTGAGTATAAAGTCGAGCCCCTTATTCTGCCCATCAATGCCGATTATCTCAGTGGCTCCAGTGAAGAAACAGATTGGCCATATAATGCGGTCAGAGGCATGAAATACAAACACAGTATCAATATTCTTTTTTTTAAGTTCTTTTAGTAAGCCAGGCAATAGAAAATAACCCTTTGCCTCCCGTCTGAAGATAAAGATATCATCAATATCAGGATTTTCTTTTAATATCTCGAATCCTGAAGGATTGGTTAACACCCCGATATATGACTGTGCGAAGGTTTCCCTCAATGCCCTTATGGCAGGTGTTCCCCACAGGGTATCTCCAATGCCGGTTGTACTCACTACGAGAAACCTGAAAGAATTATCAACAGGAATATTTCTCCTGAGAAGGTTTAGCTGCTTTGAAATATCCACGAGTTTCCTGATTCCGCTTATCTTAAATCGAGAACCCAGGGCTTTCATTATTCCATCCCTTTATTCTCAAAGAGCTGTCTGTAAAGTGCTTCAATTCTGTCAAGCATACCTTCAAAGGAGTAATTCCGGTGTACCATTTCTCGTCCTCTTTCTCCAAGTTTTATCCTGAGTTCAGGATTTTTATACAGATGGGTAACCCTGTCTGTTATCAAGTGATGGTCTCTGGATTTTATGAGAAATCCTGTTTTCCCATCCAGAATTACCTCTCTTATTGCTCCGGCATCTGATGCAACGATGGCCTTTTTCATTGCAAGTGCCTGAAGGATTGACTGTGGGACCCCTTCATTTGCATAGGAGGAGTGAACAAGAATATCCAGCGATGCCATAATTTCCGGCACGTCTTCTCTGTGTCCCAACATCAGTATCTTTTTACCCAAGGCCATCTCCTTTATAAGGTTCCGGATATTTTCGTGCTGTGGACCATTCCCAACTATAAAGAATTGAGCCTCGGGTATGGATTTCAGGATTTCCGGTACGGCTTTAATGAAATATTCATGTCCTTTCCAACTTCTCAGTACAGAGACCATTCCTATATAAAAACCTGTTTTTTCCAGGCAAGGAATAGTTTTTTCAGGATTAAATATATTCAGATCTATTCCTGTGGGTATAGAGCATATCTTGTTGCCATCAAAACCATTCAGTTTTGTCATCCTCTGCCTGATCTCCTCTCCAGTGGTAATAACTTTATCAGGTAGTATCTCATATATGAGGCGACTCAAAAAAGATTTACCGATCGGGGTTGAGAGGTGTCTGGTTCTTAGTATCAGGGGTTTATTCCCGGCAATTTTAGCTCCAAAGGTTGCGATCCAGCTATCTGAGGAGCTATGAGTATTCAGGATGTCAATGCTTTCCCTATTGATTATGGAGGTTGTTCTGGCTATTGAGAGGGGGTTCTTTTTAACAAATGATACGGGATATACCTTTATTCCTGCTGTTTTTGCCCTGGGATAAAGTTCACTCCTTTCAGATGCAGCAATGATTACCCTATGGCCTTTTGAGAGCATACCAAGGGATTCCTTCAGAATTCTTATTTCCTGTCCCCCCCAGCCCCTTGATGATTCCGTATGAAGTATGGTAAACATCTATTTTTATCTCCTCTAAATTTTCAGTAAGTAAACTCTTCGTTCTTTAGGACATTATCTCTTTGGCGGGACATCTCCTTCTTCTCTTATAAGGTCCATAAATTCTGAAGCTGCCTTTTCAATAGGTTGTGCTTCTGCTTTTTTTCTTGCAAGTGCTCCCATGAAAGGGGCACCTGAAATTGCAAGGTTTATCTTTTCAGAAAGTTCGCCGCTATCCAGCATATCCTGCAGAGCAAACCCTTCTTCCCTGTTTTTGATAAGTTCAGCCACACCGTTGTTCATTGTGGTTATCACAGGCAATCCCGAGGCCATGGCTTCAAGTGTGGCATTGCTGAAGGGGTCGTAAATGGTTGGCAGTACAAATATATCGGCAGCAGCATAAAATCTTTCTATCTCTCTCTGAGGGCCAGCAAAGATAACACGTTTAGTTGCTCCGTGTCTTTCAGCAATTCGCTGAAATTTTGCGGTATTCCCACGACCTGCCACAATAAGTTTTATCTCTCTGTCGATACCAGACAGTGATGACAGGAGTATACTGAGCCCTTTTCTTTCGTAATTTGAACCAACAAAGAGAATAAGGGGTATATCCGATGGTATGGAATAACCGGTTCTTAATTTATCACGCCATATCGCCCTGTTTTCAGGTGAAAATCGTTTGAGGTCCACACCATTGTAAATAACCCGGATTTTTTCTTCAGGCACACGGTAAAGGTTTATTATTTGCTTTTTCACCATGTTTGAGTTGGCCACAATGACGGGAGTCTTTGAAAATATCTCTTTTTCAATGCTTAGCAGTGTCCTGTGTAGCGGATTTATATTGAATGAAAGTCTTTTTAGCCTCCCCTCAACCATACCCCTCAGTCTGAGCCATTCCCTATGGCAGCCATCACCTGCCCTGTATATATCCTGGCAGGTAGTCCGTTCAAAACTTATGATGCGATCAGGTCTGAGGGTTTTCAGTGCACGAGCTACGTTACGATTAAAACTCAGAGTGGAAAGAGTAGAGTTAAAGGGTATGGTATCAATGCTGTGACATATGACTCCAGGGCTTTTCGACCAGTTTGAAGACAGTACATGAATCTCGTGGTTCTCTCTTTTTAGATTCATTATCAGTGTGGCGAGGTAGTTTTCAGCTCCTCCAAAAGCCTTGAAACTCTTTTTAAGAAAGGCTATTTTCATGGATTTTTTTTCACTTAAAATTGTTCCTTCATTTTTCCTCAGCGTTGTCCTGTTAGGTATTTGCATAAGCATGATTTTTCTCTTATTTTTTGAAGCTGTTTGTGCCTAAGGGGTCAAAAATCAAAACAACGCTGAGTTTTACTAATATCTTTCCACTATCTATTCACAAGTTTTGTCTTTAGTTTCTAATCATGCCTGTGTGCACTGTAGAGTTCCTGATAGACCCCGCTGGAGGAGAAGAGTTCCTCATGGCTTCCCTTCTGTATGATCCTTCCCCTCTCCATGACAATAATACGATCGGCCTTATTGATGGTAGAGAGTCTGTGTGCGATTATCAGGGTTGTCCTTCCAGGCATTATTGACTCAAGTGCCTTTTGGATCTTTGCCTCTGAGTCGGCATCAAGGGATGATGTTGCCTCATCAAGGATGAGGATTTTCGGGTTTTTAAGGATCGCCCTTGCAAGGGATATCCTCTGCTTCTGCCCCCCTGACAATTTGACTCCACGTTCACCGATGTATGTGTCATAGCCATGGGGCATGTCCATGATAAAGTCATGGGCATAGGCAGCCGTTGCTGCCTCGACAACCTCTGCTTCCGGTGCATCAGGCCTGCCAAATAATATATTGTTTTTAACCGTGTCGTCAAAAAGGATTATATCCTGGGATACCACGCCGATGTGAGACCTGATGCCCTTAAGAGAATAATCCCTGATATCCGTTCCGTCTATCATAATCCTGCCTGTATAATCCTTCCAGAACCCAAGGATAAGGTCTATCAGGGTGCTTTTTCCTGCACCACTGTATCCCACAATTGCAATAGTCTCTCCCGGCTGGATTTCGAGGTTGACATCCTTCAGTGCCGGCTCATTGGAGTCGGGGTAATGGAAAGAGACATTATCATATACTATGTGACCTTCTATTTCTGCCTTGTCTATTCCCCCGGCCACTTCATCCTCAAGAAGGAATATCTCCTTGACCCTGTGGAGCGCTGTTCTTATCATCTGGAAATTATTGTTGACCTGACTCAATCTTTTTAAGGGCGTGTAAATCATCAATATTGCAGTAATAAATGAAAAGAAAGAACCTACTGAGAGCTTATTGTTAATGATGAGATAGCTGCCATACCACAGAATTATGGCTATTCCTGCACCTGCAATAACCTCCATGGATACAGCGGTGAACTCCCTGATCCTTACTTCCCTCATTACATTCCTGTAATGCCGTGAGACTGCCTCGTCATTGCGGTTGCGCATCTTTTCTTCCATTGTAAATGCCTTGATAACCCTTATGCCCAATACTGTCTCCTGCACCAGCTTGGTCACATCCGATATAAATTCCCTTGTCTTTTTGCTGGTCTTCTTCATCCTTTTACCAAACCCGTCGGCAACGATCACGACTATGGGTATGATTGTAAAGGAGAGGAGGGCCAGGTCCCATCTCCTTAAGAGGGCGACAATAGCAAGGACTATTATTGTTGTGGACTGGACGAAGAAGTTCCTTGCCGTGTTGGCGATCAGG
>QIJG01000021.1 GCA_003232715.1 Nitrospirota bacterium | reverse complement strand
ACCTCCTTCTAACTCTTGCCTTTCACTCTGCATTTGCCATTGAAAAGGTTAATCTTCATGAAGGGATAGTGAAGATGGCAAGTACGGACGGCCTTACCGGGTTAAACAACCACAGGGCTTTTCAGGAAAGACTCGACGAGGAAATAGAGAGGGCAAGGAGGTTTGGTAACAAGATAAGCCTGCTCATGATGGATATCGATCATTTTAAGGGATTCAATGATACATACGGCCATGTGTGTGGTGATGAAGCACTGAAGAGAATCGCTTGCACCCTCACTGAGAATATAAGGACGGTTGATTTTGCAGCCCGATATGGTGGAGAGGAATTTGCCATTATATTGCCGGAGATACCCCTGGAAGGGGCAATGGTAGTAGCAGAAAGGATCAGGGAAGCAGTGGAAAAGCAGACATTGAGTTTAAATGGAAAAGAAGCAAAAATCACACTCAGTATTGGTGTTGCTTCCTTTCCGGATCATGCTTTAAACAGGAAAGATCTTATAGACAGGGCGGATAAGGCACTGTACCTTGCCAAAGGCTCCGGGAGGAATAAAGTGTGCGCTTATACTGAGTAGAGTCTGTGTATAAAGTCTAACCGTTGCTGTTTTCGGCTTGTCCGGAATCGTTATTTAAGAAGGATTCCCGACTCGCTTCACTTGCGGGAATGACAGATAACCGCAGTTTATACACAGACTCTAAGTAGTGTGAATTGGGAGAAGAACAAAGAACATGATTGAGACAATAGAACAGAAAATCATTGCCGGTGAAAGGATCACTTTTGAAGAAGCGGTTGCCCTTTTTCAGGATGACGACATCCACACATTGGGTAAACTTGCGACCTCCGTTGCAGAGAAAAAAAACGGCAACAGGGCTTATTTTATCCAGAACCGCCATATAAATCCCACAAACATATGCGTAAACCGATGCCGTTTTTGTGCCTTCAGCAGATCAAAGGGTGAAAAAGGCGCCTTCGAGTTATCAATTGATGAGATTTCAAGAAAGATGGAACTCTCTCCTGAAGGTCTCAGAGAGGTTCATATAGTCGGAGGACTCCACCCAGACCGCGCTTTCGGGTACTATCTAAGTCTGCTGAGAATGATCAAGAAACACTTTCCTCATATCCATATCAAGGCTTTTACAGCAGTTGAGGTGGATTATTTTTCAAGGATCAGTAACCTTGGCCTCAGGGATACCCTGTTAAGTCTGAAAGACAGCGGTCTCGACGCCATGACTGGTGGAGGGGCGGAAATATTTGCAGGTAATATAAGGGAAAGGCTCTGCCCTGAAAAGATAACAGGTGAAAGGTGGCTTGAAGTTCACAAGACAGCACACTTATGTGGTATAAAGACAAACGCTACAATGCTGTATGGTCATTTTGAATCATATGGAGACAGGATAGACCACCTTGTAAGGCTGAGGAAACTCCAGGACCTGACAGGTGGTTTTCAGGCATTCATCCCCCTCTCCTACCATCCCAAAAATACAGACATGGGTGGCCGGTATCCCTCGGGAATCGATGATTTAAAGACAATCGCAATCAGCCGTCTTGTGCTTGATAACTTTCCCCACATAAAGGCATATTGGGTAATGCTTGGTGAAAAACTCTCTCAGGTGGCACTACTGTTTGGTGCGGATGACATTGACGGCACGGTCATTGAGGAGAAGATTACACATGCAGCAGGTGCCATGACGGGTGAAGGGCTTACAAAGGAACAGATGATAAACCTTATCAGGAAGGCGGGTAAAATACCTGTTGAAAGGGATGCTTTTTATAAAGCAGTGACGGTCTATGGGTGTAGAAATGAGAATAGATAAAAAAACCGCATTAAATCTGTTAAGGAATTCCGACCTCCTTGAGCTTGGAAAGACAGCTGACGGAATAAGGAAAGACCTCCATCCGGATGGTATCGTTACCTTTATTGTGGACAGGAATATCAACTATACCAATGTTTGTATAAATAAGTGCAGGTTTTGTGCATTTTACAGGGACCCGGACTCTCCGGAGGCCTATATCCTGAAAGAGGAGCAGCTCTTTGAAAAGATCAGGGAGACGATACATCAGGGTGGTACGCAGATACTCATCCAGGGCGGGCTCCATCCCGCGCTGGACCTCTCCTTTTATACAGAAATGCTGAAGTCCATAAAAAAACGGTTTGATATAAATGTGCATGGTTTTTCACCACCTGAGATAAGTTACATTGCCGGAAAATCCGGCCTTACTCTCAGGGAAACCCTTTTGATTCTAAAGGACGCAGGCCTTGATTCAATACCTGGCGGAGGCGCGGAGATCCTGTCGGACAGGGTGAGAGCGGTGTTAAGTCCGAAAAAAATAAGGTCGTCCGAATGGCTTGAGGTCATGGAGGAAGCTCATGGAGTCGGGATAAAGAGCACTGCAACCATGATGTTTGGTTCCATTGAAGGGGAGGAGGATATAGTTGAACACCTTGATGCCATAAGGACGCTTCAGGACAGGACAGGTGGTTTTACAGCCTTTATTCCCTGGAGTTTTCAACCGGGAAATACAGAGATTGCAAAACAGGAGCCGGAAGTCAGAAGTCAGAAGTCAGATAAAAACCCGCAACCCGCAACCCGCAACCCGCAACTCATTACTGCAACGGCAGTCGACTACCTCAGGATCCTGTCACTCTCAAGGCTCTATCTCGACAACATCAGGAACATCCAGGCATCCTGGGTCACGCAGGGCCTGAAGATGGCTCAGGCTGCCCTTAGGTTTGGTGCAAATGACTTCGGCTCTACAATGATCGAGGAAAATGTGGTAAAGGCCGCGGGGGTTTCATACAGGGTCACACGTGAAGATATAATAAACTCAATCAGGCAGACAGGGTTCAGGCCTGCCCAGAGAGACACTCATTATAATATCATAAAATACTTTTGATTTTTTAAGCTCCTTTGAGCCTTACAATAAACTTTGTTCCCCTGCCGTTTACTGATTCAACTCTTATTGTACCACCATGCAGCTCTATTATCTTATCTACTACATAGAGACCAAGACCTGTACCATGTAATGATGATGCCCTGGTTGTATAAAACGGGACAAATAGTTTGTCAAAATCATCCTTTCCGATCCCTATACCGTTATCTTCAATCACAACCTCAACCATACCCTTTTCCGATGCCCTTGCCTGTATTCTAATCATTGGTTCCACACCATTGCCTTTTGCAAGAGATTGCCTTATGGCATTGTCAGAGTTGTCAAGGAGATTGAAAAAAACCTCTCTCAACTGTGACAGGTTGCCCAAAACCTTTAAAAAACTCCCGATATCGACCTCAAGCCTTATTCGACTGAAAGCGGAACTCTTTAGTCTCATCATCTCAAAGGCACTTTCAAGTGCATCCTTTAACAATACCGGAAAGACTTCTTCAGAGGAGGTTCTTGAGTAGTTTCTTAGCTTTTCAATCGTATCTTCAGCCAGTCTTATGTTCTTTATTATGGAATCGATGAGCTCCTTTCCCCTCTTGTTGAAGGTGTCTGAGTACATGATTTTGAGCGATTCTACTGCAAGCATGATTGTATGCAGCCGGTTATTTATCTGATGTCCCAATCCGGAGGCCATGGTTCCGAGAGACGACATTTTTGCAGCATGGAAGAGTTTAGATCCGGCCTTCTCAAGATCTTTCAGATACAATGCGTTCTCAATTGCAAGGGCAAACTGGTTGGACAGTGTAAGAAATGTATCAATCTCATCAGAGGAGAAGTGCCGGCCGGATCTCTTGTTTCCAAAAGCAAGAAATCCAACAATGCCTCGCCGGGTACAGCATGGTATGATGATAGTGGCATTAAGCCTTTCCATCACGTCAACCACCCTACCCCCTTCCCCCCTGCTCAGGAGTTCATCCCTGTTCAGTATTTCTTTTTGTGATATCTTCCTGACAACAGGATTCTCAGGATTGAGGATCACAGGCTTCTCCGGAAGCAAAGGCCTCTCTGCTTTCAGTTCAAAACAGCTCGATTCTTCATCGAACAGATAGATTGCAGCATATCTAAGCCGCGCAACAAGAGTTAACAGTATCACTACAAATTTAAGTAATCCGTTCAGGTCTCTTTTATATAACATGCCCTGGGATGCGTACAAAAGGGTCTGCTGATAACGTCTTTGCTGCTTTAACAGCAAATTTTCCGTATGTTCCCCCAGATAAATATACAGGAGCGGAGCGGAGGCAGCGAGTATAAGGGCAACGGATACCGGAATCATCCATAATCCGGTGCCAAGGAGCTTCATACCTAAAAGGAAAGGTGTGCCGGTAACAACAACCGCGGTTATAAACAAAAGGAACAACCTTGCAAAAGCTACTCTGATATCAAGAAGTTGATGTCTGAGGGTTGCATATGAGAGGATAAACGTAAAAAGTGACATGAAGAGAAAACCGAGTGGCATAACCTGTATACCGTAGTTAGCAAGAAAGTCAACAGATGCAAGGGCTGCAACCAGTAATCCTGCAAAGATGTATTTAAGCTTCGTCCTTTGTATAGACGGTATATTCTGTTTCCTGATCTCTTTATATACCAGATAGAGGGCTGAGAATAGTGTAATCAGAAAAAAGAGCATGAAGATGATGTGAAGAGGGCTTGACACCGCAGGGTAAAACCCCCAGGGGTATAAGAAAAGCCCTTTTATCATGTAGTGTGTGCCTAAGACTGTGAAGGCAAATATGGTAGATATGAGATACCCGACAGCAATTTTCTTTCCGGAGGTTCTGCCCACGAATTCATGTGCAAAATGGTAGAAGGTTGAAGGGATAAAAACTATTCCAACATAACATATCCTGAAAAAGAAGAGAGATGTATCATAACTATCTGAAAAAGTTGCCAGGAAAGCAAAGAAGAGCCAGAAGAACGATGCCAGACAAAGCAGAAAAAGACTCTTGTTTACCCTTGACTTCCGGTTGTTCAGATAGACCATGACACCGAGAGAGATAACCGTTACGGATGCAATGAAGTATAAGAAGCTGATTAATGGTTTCATGGATTATTCACTAAAATATCAACCGGTCAGGATATACACTGCCTTAACTGCCGTCAAGAATAATCTGGGGAATATGAACTTGTTAATTATATCACAAGAATGAGCCGGGGTTGAAACAATATAATAAAAACCTTGCAGATTATGATAAAATTGAACAATCAGGATTTGATAATTGCATTGGAGGTGTTTTAAATGGATGAAGACGAGGAGGTGTTTTAAATGGATGAAGACGAAATTTATGATGTTCTGATTATCGGAGGCGGTCCTTCAGGCCTTACAGCAGCCCAGTATGCTGCAAGGGCTCATCTCAAGACAGCTATTCTTGATAAATCCTCTACAGCAGGGGCACTGGCAATTGCGGATAAGATAGAGAACTATCCTGGCTTGACGGAGCCCATCTCCGGGAATGAACTTCTCGATATATTCCGGAAACAGGCGATACGATTCGGGGCGGAATACCTTGAGGTACAAGTCATAGGTGTAAATCTGGACAAAGAGATAAAAGAAATCTACACAATGAAGAGGACTTTTCAGGGAAAGGCAGTGATCTTAGCGACAGGTGCCATGGGCAGAAAACCGACAGTCAGGGGAGAGAAGGAGTTCCTTGGGAAAGGTGTGAGTTACTGTGCGACATGTGATGCTGCGTTTTTCAGGGACAAGACGGTTTGTGTTATAGGAGATTCAGAGGAGGCTGTGAAGGAAGTTGAGCTGCTTACACGCTTTGCCGACGCTGTGTATCTGATAGCGCCATCAAAGTCACTCAAGCTTTCAGACAAACATGCGCTGTCTGAAATTGACAATCTGAAAATCCTTACTGGTCATATCGTTTTATCTATTGAAGGAGGAGATGTGGTTGAAAGGATAAAACTGATGGACAGAAACTCTGATAAAGAGAAGGTATTGCCCATGGACGGGGTCTTTATTTATCTTCACGGTAACAAGCCTGTAGTTGATTTTCTCAATTTTTCCATTGATATCAGCGATGAAGAATGCATAATAACAAACAGGATGATGGAGACAAATCAGCCGGGAGTTTTTGCAGCAGGCGATGTCACCTGTGTTGAGGTCAGACAAGTGGTTGTAGCTGCATCAAATGGCTGTGTAGCAGCACTATCTGCAGACAAATATGTACACCACAGAAAGAGACGGAAATATGACTGGTCAAAATAAAAAACATAGCTCGTCATATGAAAAAGAGAGTTAGATATTGTTTGTTTATTTTATTCGTTCTTATCGCTTTCCCGGTTTGTACTGATTACACGAATGCCTCTTTTGCCGGGACAGGGAACAGAGACCCGAACACTCCTGTTGATACAGAACGATACAATGAAATAATATCGCGTTTAGTTGTTGATACCAAGAAAGCCCACCTTTTCAGTGATTATCTCCTTTTTCTCAGTGCCATGGATGCCTACACAAAAATGGATTATTATCAGAGCCTTGAGGATATAGATAAATTTCTTTCTCTCTATCAGGATACATACCTCTCTAAAGATGTGCGGTTATTGAAGATTAAAGCCCTTTATGCAACCCTTGACGAACAGGATATATGGCCGGAGATAGACGGGTGCTTTGAAAAGGATACTTATTACTATTCAATCACCCTGAAGGATACCCTGAAGGAGATCCGGGATTATCTTAAGGACTTTCCTTCCGACCCGGAAGCCCGGTATCTCTATGCAAAGACATTAAAGAAGGCAGGAATGGAGAGAGAGTCCGGGGATATCTTTAAATCCTTATACATTAAGGTTGATACACATTATACAGAGCTTAAGGATGAGGTCTCACCGGATGATCTCTCTACAGGAGAAATCATCCGGATGAGCAAAAATCTCCGCAGGTCCCTCAGACTGAGAGAGTCCGAAAGCCTGCTACTGACGAGATTGAACAAACTGGCCGGCAGTGACAGAAGATCACTCTATACACCCCTTGCCGATACATATTTTCGTATGAAGGATTACACCAAAGCAGCCTTTTATTATCAAAAATCCGATAACGTCCAGAAGGCGGCAATATCCTTTTACAGGGCAGGTAAATATGATCTCTTTGAGAATATGATCGATCTGGCAAGGGATAAAAAGACCAAAGAGACCTGCACCCTCTTTCTGCTCAAAGGGATCCGGAAAAGACGTGATATGAAGTTTGATGAGGCCCTGAAGATATTCAGGATGGCCTATCGAAACTATCCCTGCGAGGAGGAATCACTCTGGCATATTGCGTGGACAGAGTATTTAATGGGAGATTTTCTCAGTGCATCATATAATTTCAGAGACCTCTACAGTCTGCACAGAAACCCGGGCTATCTTTACTGGCAGGCAAGATCACTTGAAAGTCTCGGACAAAATGCAAAAAGACTTTACAGCAGTATAGAAGGTGACTCTTTTTATGCAATTCTGGGACGGATGAGGTCCGGCGGTATCAGTCTGACATCCGGTAGAGTTGAGCTCCGGGACTCATTTAAAAAAGAGAACTTGATCTTCGATGAAAAAATACATAACCTGTCCAAAGCCAAGACTCCCGAATCTGTAGACTTCCCGGATAGCCTTTCGATAACCTTTGAACGGGCTGACTTTCTCAGGAGTGTCGGCCTGAGGGATTATGCAATAAAAGAGATTGATAGTTACAGGCCGGAGGGGAACTATGACAGATTGAAGATATGCAGGTATCTCCAGTCTTTAGATGCATTTAATGAGTCTTTCCGCTGCGCAAGTAAACTGAAGAGATATCCCGGGACTTCCGTGCTCCTTTACCCTGCCGTATACAGTGATATCGTAAACAAAATATCGACTGATTATCATATCGACCCCCTTATTATATTCTCAGTAATGCGGGAGGAAAGCAGGTTTAACAGCAAGGCAATCTCAAGGTCGGGGGCACTGGGCCTGATGCAGATCATGCCCTTTACCGCACGACGAATGGCAAAATCACTCGGCTATGAAACAGCTTTGCTTTCGGACAATGAAATCATGAGACCCGATATAAATATAACCCTGGGCAGTTACTATCTCGATCAGTTGCTTGGTGAATTCGGGTCTGTCCCTGTGGCAGTGGCAGCCTATAACGCAGGAGAGGGTGCTGTCAGGAGATGGCTTAAGGCCTATCAGTACAATGAGGTCGATGAGTTCATTGAAGACATCCCCTATAAAGAGACGAGACTCTATGTGAAGAAGGTACTGCGTTCATATTTTAAGTATATGGCTATCTACGGGCAGAAGCAGTGAGCGATGAAACAGCGTCGGGCAAAATAAAGGAGAGACTTGATTAGTCCCGGGTTTGGCGTCAACAAGCCGCAGCTTGCTCAACCTGCAACCTCAACTTGCTGAAGCCCAACAAATTCCGGCAAGTTATCCTTTGCTTCGGGGGCCATTTCCTCTAAACACAATTCAACCACTTCTTAAACAGGAGTTTAACCCAACTTCATGCTCCCCAAAAAACAATCATGTAATATCAATAGGTTATGCTCCTGGAAATAGTTATTTTGACACTACGGATTGAAAA
>QIJG01000196.1 GCA_003232715.1 Nitrospirota bacterium | reverse complement strand
AAAGGCCGCAGCGGTTCTCGGCTGGCGCCCGTGCTGGTCTTTGGAGACAGCCATTGATAAAGTTATGGAGTGGTTCAAAGCTTACGGAGCCAGGGGAAGCACAGAAAGTCTCAGGAATATCTGCTTTAGGCAAATTGAAGAATACACAGTGTTACGCAGTAAAAGTTAACCATACACCTAAATATGACAAAGAGAAATAACCGTTTTCACTTCCACTCTACACCCCTTGAGGGCCTCTATGTTGTCGAACGTAAGCCCATCAAGGACCAGAGGGGTTTTTTCTGCCGTCTTTTTTGCGCAGAGGAATTTAAGGACGCTGGATTTAGCAAATCCATTGCCCAGATCAACCACAGTCATACCATCAGGAAGGGTGCTGTCCGCGGTCTGCACTTTCAGTATCCGCCGCATGCAGAAGCCAAGATCGTTACGTGCCTTCGGGGCGAGGTCATCCACTTTTTTGAAGTGGCACGGTGAGGTCCTCTCTGCTGCGAATCAAAGAAGTCTTTTGATACCCGAGGGGTTTGCCCATGGTTTTCAGACGCTTACGGAGGATTGCGAATTGATCCACGGGCAGGCGGAGGGGGGGCTTCATGTCAACGACCCAAGTCTTGGGATTGCATGGCCTATTGAAATTATGGAGCTATCCGAACGGGATCGCTCCCACCCTTTCACCAGCCAGGATTTTGAGGGTGTTGCCTTATGAATTGCCGCCACTGCAGCACCCCCCTGGAACACGTTTTTCTTGATCTGGGATTTGCCCCTCCTTCCAACGCCTATCGGAAGGCCGGGGACATTACTAAACCTGAGACCTATTTTCCGCTTAAGCTTTATGTTTGCGACCACTGCTGGCTTGTTCAGACGGAGGACTACATCCGTGCTGATGAGTTTTTCAGCAGCGATTATGCCTATTTTTCCTCCGTGTCACAGATGTGGTGTGATCATGCTGCACTGATTACAAAACGCCTGTCTCTCGGCCCTGAGAGTTTTGTTGTCGAGATTGCCTCTAATGACGGGTACCTGTTGAAGAACTTTGTTGCCCGGCACATCCGCTGTCTGGGGATTGAGCCAACCGCAAGCACTGCTGAGGCTGCGGAGAAGATCGGTGTGCCGGTTCTGCGCCGTTTTTTCGGAAAACAGCTTGCCCTGGAGTTGGCCGATGAGGGAAAAGAGGCCGATCTTATAATCGGCAACAACGTTTATGCCCATGTGCCGGACATTAACGATTTCACAGCCGGACTGAAAGCAGTCCTAAAACCAGGTGGCACGATCACCCTGGAGTTTCCCCACCTGATGCGCCTCATTGAAGATGTTCAATTCGATACCGTCTATCACGAGCATTATTCCTACCTGTCTCTTTATACCGTGGATCGGATATTTGCGACCGCAGGACTGCGGATATATGATGTAGAAAAGCTCTCTACGCACGGGGGGAGCCTGCGGGTGTATGGCTGTCATGCAGATGATACAAGACCATGCGAGGAGGCTGTCTTGACCTTGCTTGCTGAAGAAGAGAGGCAAGGGATGCAGAGCCTATTGACCTACAGGGGTTTTCAGGCAAAGGCCGATAGCGTTAAGGATAATCTGATAGGTTTTCTGATCGATCAGAAAAAACAGGGGAAAAAGGTTGCCGCCTATGGCGCTGCTGCCAAGGGCAATACCCTGCTCAATTACGCAGGCGTCAAGAAGGACCTGATTCCCTACGTTTGTGATGCTGCACCATCTAAGCAGGGAAAGTTTCTTCCCGGAAGCCATATTCCAATCCTGCCTCCTATAGTACTAAAGGAGCGGAAACCGGATGTCTTGCTCATCCTGCCCTGGAATATAGCGCAAGAGGTCATGCAGGAGAATGCCTTCATCCGTGAATGGGATGGGAAATTTGTGACGGCAGTGCCGAGTTTAAAGACGTTTTAGCCGCAGAGAGACGCAGATGGACGCAGACCATGAATATTAATGATCTTACGTATCAGGTTAATGGTGCAGTATTTGAGGTGAGTCGTATATTGGGAGCCGGGTTTCTGGAAAGAGTGTATGAGAATGCGCTAATGATTGAATTGCGGGAACGAGGATTAAAGGCTGAAAGTCAAGTTCCTATTAAGGTTTTTTATAAGGAAGAGGCTGTTGGTGAATACTTTGCTGATATTCTCGTTCAGGATACAGTTATCCTCGAATTGAAAGCAATAGAAAATTTAAGTAAAGTTCATGAATGAATAAACCATCTGCGTTTTCTGCGTGATTCTGCGGCTAATCTATTACGATGCTTTTGAGAGATATGTAATGAAAATCGTGGTTACCGGAGCAACAGGATTTGTCGGTCGACACCTTGTTCCTGAATTAATGGCACGTGGACATAGCGTATTGGCAGTGGCCAGAAATATTGAACGAGGGAAATCGATGCCCTGGTTCGATCAGGTCGAGTTTGTTTCGATGGATGTACATGATCCATCATTTGATTCAAAGACTTCGTTGGGAGTTGCGGATGTTCTTGTCCACCTTGCCTGGCCGGGGTTGCCCAACTACAAAGACCTTTTTCACTTTGAGCAGAACCTGCCGGCAGCTTACCGTTTTATCAAGAAGATGGTTGAGGCCGGGGTCCAACGTGTTCTGGTTACGGGAACCTGTTTTGAATACGGGTTGCAAAGTGGACCGTTATCCGAGGATTTACCTGCACTGCCGGAAAACCCATACGGGTTAGCAAAAGATACTCTGCGTAAGTTCCTTCAGGAACTGCAAAAGCATCATCCGTATACCCTACAGTGGGTCAGGTTGTTCTATATGTACGGAGAGGGGCAAAATCCAGATAGCCTGTTGGCGCAATTAGATCATGCCATAGATCAAGGCCGTGAGAGCTTCAATATGTCCGGTGGCGAGCAGTTGCGTGATTATCTACCCGTTGAAGAAGTTGCCCGACGATTGGCTGTTCTTGTAGAAACACCAGACATTAAGGGACTCATTAACTGTTGCAGTGGAGAGCCCATTTCCGTTCGCAAACTGGTTGAAGATCGGGCTAGGGAAAGAAAATCAAGCATCCGGCTAAATTTGGGTTATTATCCTTACCCTGATTACGAACCGATGGCCTTCTGGGGCGATGCCTCAAGACTCAAACCTCTCTTGGAAAGGGCATGAGTGACAACATCCTTTTGCAGGTGGACGATCTCCCTGTCCAACAGAACCGTGTGTATAGTACGGCTCAAGAAGCTTTGGACTGCCCAAAAGGCAATGTTTTGCTTGTACAAGATAAAGGAACAGGCATCGTCCATAATTCGGCCTTCAGTCCAGATCTCGTGATCTACGACCAGAATTACCAAAACGAACAAGGCTGTTCCCGCATTTTCCAACAACATTTATACGAAGTAGCTCGCATTGTTCAGCGGCATTTCGGCAAAAAATCCATACTCGAAGTGGGTTGTGGTAAGGGGACCTTTCTCGAAATCTTACGGTCGATGGGATTTAAGGCCGTGGGAGTGGATCCAGCCTATGAAGGTGAAGAAGCGTATGTCATTAAGGAGTCGTTTTCTCCGTCTCTCGGGATGACTGGCGAAGCCATCATTCTTCGCCATGTTCTGGAGCATGTTCCCAATCCATTGTGTTTTCTCGAATCCATTGCCGCAGCTAACGATGGGAAGGGTTTGATCTATATTGAAGTTCCTTGCCTTGACTGGATATGTGACCACAGAGCCTGGTTTGATATTTTTTATGAGCACGTCAACTATTTTCGGTTGTCGGATTTCTCCAGGATGTTCGGGAGGATTATCGAATCAGGATGGTGTTTCGGCGGCCAATACCTTTATGTGGTGGCTGACTTGTCTTCAATAGGCTTGAATTCTGAGGGAAAGGCAGGAGATTTATCATTTCCTGACGATTTCTTTTCAAGTATCGACCTTGCGATTGACGAGATTCAACATGCAAAGAGCAAGAGACATATTGTTTGGGGAGCGGCTTCTAAGGGTGTCATTTTTGTGTTGCATTTTTTTCGTCGAGGTGCGGTGATTCCGGAGTTTGCTATCGACATCAGCCCAGCGAAACAGGGCAAGTTCATGCCAGCCACTGGCCTTCCAGTGCTGGCGCCGGAGAACGGATTGCCTCGCTTGAGTGCAGGCGATTCGATTTTTGTCATGAACTCAAATTATCTCGAAGAAATCCGTCTACAGGCGGGCTCTATGTTCATATATCACACAGTGGATCAAAAAAGCGCTTGAGCACAATGGCGAATGGGGACACATAAAGGCAAGTTCCTATAATCAATTTCGGAGGTAGAATTAAAAATGGCGAACGATCCGATACAACTCTTTATTGAAGGATGCCGGCAACGAGTGTGTTCATACGCTGGCAGCGACCTACAAAAGGCAGCTGATGCATTTATGCAAGCCAGTACGCGACCGAAGTATTCATACAACTTTTCCTGGCTTGGTCGCCCGATTATTCAATACCCACAGGACATCATTGCCATGCAGGAGATTCTCTATGAAGTCAAGCCGGATTTGATTATTGAAACAGGCATTGCCCATGGAGGATCGTTGATTTTCCATGCATCCATGCTGGAGCTGAACTCGATCTGTGGCGGCCCCGAGAATGCGCAAGTGCTGGGCATAGACATTGAAATCCGTCCGCACAATCGCAAGGCCATTGAGGCACACCCCATGTTTCGGAGGATCTCCATGATTGAGGGCTCGTCAATCGACGAAGGAACTGCCGAACAAGTTTATGATTTTGCAAAGGGCAAAAAACAGATCATGGTCCTCCTTGATTCCATGCACACCCACGAACATGTGCTCGAAGAACTGAAACTCTACTCTCCTTTGGTAACAAAAGGAAGCTACCTTGTTGTTTTTGATACCATAATTGAAGACATTCCCGAAGATTTCTTTTCCGATAGACCCTGGGGTAAGGGTAATAATCCAAAAACAGCAGTGTGGGAGTTCCTGAAAACAACAGACAGGTTTGAAATCGATAAGGAGATTGAAAATAAATTACTTATTACCGTTGCGCCGGATGGATATTTGAGGTGTGTGAAATAGCTTGTAGCTTCTAAGGAGAAGCAATTGCTTTCTTATGAAGATGTAACCTTGCAATTGTACAGACAGTCCCAATCCCTTAAAGGAACATGTAAAGGAAGGGCAAGAGGGTTCAATATGATAGATTATATTCTGGAACTTTTGAAAAAAAACGTTCCTATTTCAGCGAAGAAAATATATAAGCGGTTTTCAGGTCGAGAAATTATCCGGACTCACTGGGATGATAAAGATATTGAGCCCAATGATGTCTTTTTGGTTTCATATCCTCGCTCTGGTAATACTTGGCTGCGTTACATAATGACCAATTTACGATTCCCCGATGCGCAATGGAATCTATTATCGGTAGGTTGTGCTTTTCCTGAAATAAATGGGTTGGTACATCCTTCTTATGCACCACGTCCACGTTGGATTAAAAGCCATAAACCTTATACTCCTGCATATCCGAGAGTTATTTACATAGTTCGAGATGGTCGAGATGTTGCAGTGTCTTTCTATCATTGGTCTGGATGTTATAAGAGAGACTCTTTTGAGGACTATGTAAAACGTCACATTCTTGATAGTAACGGATGGCATCATCATGTGAGAAGCTGGTTAGAAAATCAGCCTAACGCAGATATGCTAATAGTACACTATGAGAATTTGGTAGGTTCTCCTGTAGCTGAACTACAAAGCATATGCGAGTTTGTTGGATTAAATAGATCAACACAAGAAATTGAGATCGCAATCAGCCAATCTTCGTTTGAGCGTCAACAAGCTGATTTTCGCAATTTCAAACCGTTCAAAAATAAGAAGGTAGGCGTAAAGGGAGGGCCTGGGAAGTGGAGAGAATATTTTAACAATCAGCTAGTTGAGGATTTTTTTAAAGTGGCTGGTGACGCTATGACCATGGCTGGGTATGATCGTGTTTCTCCATAAGGCAAGAACTTTAAAATGCCCAGGACTTGATACATAAGGTTATCATTAAAGTAATAAAATGAGCCTCGTAAAGCGCAATATCATGGCAAATTTCGGCGGTAATGCCTGGGCAGCACTGATATCGTTAGCTTTTATTCCTTTGTACATCCGGTTTATGGGTATTGAGTCGTATGGGTTAGTCGGTTTTTACGCTACCCTGCAAGGCAGTATTACCATGCTTGATATGGGATTAAGTACCACGCTTAATAGGGAATTGGCTACACGTTCCCTTCAAAAAGACAAAGCGCAAGAGACGCGTGATTTGGTGCACACGCTTGAGCTGGGCTACTGGGCAATGGCAGTGTTGATCGGATTGACGGTGTTGTCCTTAGCGCCGTTCTTTGCACACCATTGGGTGCAAGCTGGTCAACTCTCCACGGCCACTGTTCAGGAGGCTATCACCCTAATGGGCTTGGTCATTACATTTCAGTGGCCTCTCAGCTTTTACTCTGGTGGGCTAATGGGCCTGCAACGACAAGTTTTACTAAATGGGATTAATGCTCTCATGGCTACCCTACGTGGCATCGGGGCCGTTTTGATCCTCTGGTTAGTTTCCCCCACGGTTCAGGCCTTCTTTATTTGGCAGCTTGTCATCAGTGTATTCCATACATTAGCGGTTATGGTATTCCTCTGGCGTAGCCTTCCTACCACTGGTAGTCCTGGGAGAATTCAGGTACAATTGCTTCGCCGAATCTGGCGGTTTGCTGCTGGTATGACGGGGACCAGCATTATGGGAACTATTTTGCGGCAGATGGACAAAATTATTCTAAGTAAACTGCTCACATTAGAGATGTTCGGTTACTATACCCTTGCTGGTACGGTTGCAGCGACTCTCTACCGCTTTATCGGGCCTGTCTCCTCCGGTCTTTTCCCTCGTTTATCCCAACTCGTGGTGATAGATGATCAGGAGGGGATAAAACAACTTTACCATCGTGGTTGCCAGCTTATGTCAGTATTGATCCTACCGGCTGCAATTGTAGTGGCATTGTTTTCCCGTGAACTATTACTCTTATGGACTCAGAATCCCACTATAGCAAGGCAAACCTATTTACTATTGAGCCTTTTGGTTGTTGGCACAGCATTGAACGGCTTAAATAGCTTGCCTTATGCTTTGCAACTTGCGCATGGCTGGACCAAATTGGCTTTTTATTCCAATGTTATAGCAGTCATTTTACTTGTGCCGCTTATTTTTATGTTGACAACTCGTTTTGGCGTGGTAGGTGCAGCCAGCGTTTGGGTTATTCTAAACAGTGGTTACGTGCTGATCACAATCCAGATTATGCATCGGCGGTTGCTGCCAGATGAAAAGTGGCACTGGTATGTCCGGGATGTGGGTCTTCCCCTGATAGTGGCAATTCTGACCGCAGGTCTGGGCCGTTTTTTGACCAGTGGGCCAATGACACAGCCAATGATGCTGCTTTCGCTAGCCGTGATTTCAGCCGTAACATTCTGCGCAACAGCTTTCGCAACATCAAGCACACGGGCATGGATATTTGCATTGATTTCTAAAGCAAAAGTAGCCTATGGCAACTGAATTCTCTTTCATAAAACACACTGAAAGAAAGGTGATTCCCAAAGTTAGTATAGGGATGCCGGTTTATAATGGGGAACGGTTTATTTGTAAAGCGATAGACTCGTTACTGGGCCAAACCTTTTCGGATTTTGAATTAATCATTTCGGATAATGCCTCAACTGATGCTACGGCTGAAATTTGTAAGGATTACAAAAGAAGGGATAAAAGAGTTCAGTATATTAGGCAGTCAAAGAATAAAGGAGCAATGTTTAATTTTAAGTTTGTTCTCAGCCGGGCGCTTGGCCCATATTTTATGTGGGCGGCTGTTGATGATATCTGGGATAGAGACTTTCTTAGACAGTGTGTCAATTGTTTGGATAATAAACCTGAAATAGGAATTGTATTTACCCGCTTTTGGGTAACTTCAAGGATGTATCCGATTGTCAAATTAAAAAAATTTCCGGACATGTCTTTTTTGGCTTCTGACAATGCATTTACTCGCGTTTCGAAGTTTATTCAACTTGAAGGAGTTACACATAAAGCTAATATTATTTATGGTCTCTGGAGGATAGATATTGCAAGGTCAACAGTGGCCGCTTTTGATGGGGTCAATGAGGAAAAGGTCTATTCAGGGTTAGATATAGCACAAATATCTTATGCATTAACGTTCGCTAAATGTTTTCAGATACCAGACGTGCTCTTTTACAAGACATACAAGAGATTTCCGCCTGGACATTGGTTAAATTTACTTATAAGTCCCTATATGCAGTGGATAGGGAAGTATCCGTCAATAAAAGAGCGTATCCAGAAAATAGAGGAGCATATAGAGCTTTTGAGGATGGCGCTTAAACGAGCAGGAGCGCTAAATGAGGTTTATGAAAATATTCTTCAGGAGAAACAGACTAAAGCATTGAAACAGCTTATCGGTTGATGATATTAGAGATTGAACATAAGTGGCATAGATTTGGAAATTTTTGTATTTAAATTTCGAAGTTGCTTGGATATCTCCGCCGCGCGCATAATAAAATAGTTGTTTTACCACTAAAGAGAGTTTTAGCTTAAAAACAAAGGTCATTAATAATTGTGAAGAAATAAAAGAGGTTAATGAACTCTCAGGCTATCCGACAGAATCTTCATGGATACCGTTCCATCTGCAACTTTTTACCCGCAAATCTTTAAGACAGTTGATGGAAGAAGCAGGTTTTACAGATATTCGCATTTATGGCTATAATCCTACATCATGGCTGCCATTGAGTCTTATGCAGTTGTGGAATAAGAAACAACCTGCTTTGAAACTAGGCCTTAAACAAGCGCGATAAAACAAGAAACAAGCATTAAGAGGTAGAAATGCCCCGAATCTATTGGTTATAATAAGAAGAGCAGGAAA
>QIJG01000151.1 GCA_003232715.1 Nitrospirota bacterium | reverse complement strand
AACATTAATCTCCTGGCAGGCTCACTGAGAGAAAAGATAAGGGTTCTCGAGAAATCCATACAGAGGGAGCAGAGGGTTGTGAGGGAGCTGGCCATTCTTAATGAATTCATAGGTTATGTCTCGTCAGAGCTTAATTTTGAAGCCATCCTTCGGAAACTGATTGAAAAGACAAGGGACCTGATGAAGTCTGAATCCGGGGTTATCATCCTGTTTCAACCCGACAGAACAAAGTCTTTTCTAAGCACGAGTGAACTTATTGACGAACAGTTTATCAAGGAGATGTTATCTGTGGACTCAGGGGGGCTGGCCAGGATTATTGCAGAGCAAAAACCGATACGCAGTAATAATGTCTCCATTCCTCTCTCAAATGGCAAGGAGATCAGTAATTTTATAGCGCTGTCACTTCACTCGACGACAGACCTGCAGTGCCTGCTCATCATGCTGAACAGGGATGCCGGATTCAGCCAGATGGATGAAGACAGCTTCCTGAATTTTGCCTTTCAGGCATTTCAGACAATATCCCTTCAGAGCGAACTTGCCAAATTAGCTACAACCGATGGCCTGACGGGTCTTCATAACCACAGGGTATTTCAGGACAGACTCAGCGAGGAGATCCTCAGGGCCGCAAGATACAAGAGCAAGCTCTTCCTTCTGATAATCGATATAGACCATTTCAAGAGGTTCAATGATACCTATGGTCACCAGACCGGAGACGCTGTTCTGAAGACAATGGCCAAGATAATCAAGGAAAGCATAAGAAAAGTGGACTTTGCCGCACGTTACGGGGGTGAAGAATTCGTATTGATCCTGCCGGAAACTGATTGTGGACATACTTATAAAGTGGCTGAAAGGATAAGAAAGGCCGTTATGGATTACCCCTTCAATCTTAAGGACGGTACAAGGGCAGGCCTTACCGTCAGTGTTGGTGTTGCATGTTTTCCCGAGGATTCAGCGGAAAAAGAAGATTTGATCGGAAAGGCTGATCAAGCCCTTTACTTCGCCAAAAATCTTGGCAGAAACCGGGCATATCTGTACAGGGATATTTGTGAGACGGAGGAATGAAGGTAAAGGGAGCCGAGAAAAGAAGGATTGCAAGGATAACGGAAGAAGGATGTCTTGAGTTTGACGATGCAGTGGCTGTGGAGAGGAGGCTCAGGATATCCGTCAATGGTCAGGAAGTACAGCCCTGTAAAGATCCGGGAGCTTGTGGTCGGGCTCTTTATGACCGAGGGGGTTATCAGGGGCAACTGGTGTGCCGCGAGGATGACTGTAAAATACGACCGTGATATCCTTGTTGATATACCGGCTGAGGGAGAGGTCTCTCTGGAGGGAGGCACTATAACCTCGGGATGCCTCGGAGGGATTACCTTTGGACGGACCTTTGAAGATGCTGCAGCAGGGGAGGGGATAGAAATAGAGAGAGAGAGTTTGAGGGATCTTTTTACCAAATTTCAGCGTATGTCAAAGCTTTATGAACTTACAGGATGTATACACAATGCCGCTGTCTCGAATATTAAAAGGATCATAACCCATGCCGAGGATATCGGAAGACATAATGCCGTGGATAAGGTTATAGGTCATTGCATACTTAAAAATATCACACTTAAAGACAAGCTCATGCATGTAAGCGGCAGGCTCTCATCGGAGATGGCATCAAAGTGTGCAAGATGGAAGGTACCTATTGTTGTCAGCAGGGCTGCACCAACATCGCTCGCTATTGATATCGCTGAAAAAAGCGGAATAACCATGATAGGTTTTATGAGGGCATCCCGTTTTAATATTTATACCCACCCCTACAGGATAATTTGACGGCAAAAAAAACGTTTATCATTCTTTATCTTCTTCCGAGCCTATTCCATATTTATACAATCTATGCCTGAATGACCTGAAGCTGAGGTTCAGGAGTCTTGCGGCCTCGGTCTTAACCCCGGAGGCGAGTTCAAGTGCCCCCTTGATATAACTTCTTTCCATATCTTCAAGAATCCTGTCAAGGTCGATGCCGCTGACCGTAAGGTCCGGCAATCTCCCCTCGTCCGGCTCCGTCTCCCGCAACTCCGACGGTAAATCCCCCGGCAATATGATCTCATGCTCTGTTAAGAGGACAATTCTTTCAATGACATTTTCAAGCTCCCTGACGTTTCCAGGCCAACTGTAATTAACCATCACCCTTATTGCCTCAGGAGAAATCCCTATTTCTCCATGCCCGAACTTTTTCAGGAAATGTTCAACCAAAAGGGGGATATCCTCTTTCCTTTCCCTCAGGGGTGGGATCCGGACAGGGACTACATTCAACCTGTAAAAGAGGTCTTCCCTGAACTCTCCCGTCTTTATGGCCTTTTTCAGGTCTTTATTTGTAGCGGCTATAACTCTGGCATCCACCTTTACATCATTCGTCCCCCCCAGACGCCTGAATGTCCCTGTCTCTATGACCCTCAAAATCTTGGCCTGTATGTTAATGGGCATCTCCCCTATTTCGTCCAGAAAGATGCTGCCGGCATGTGCTATCTCAAAGAGACCTTCCTTATTGTGTGTGGCACCTGTGAAGGCGCCCTTCATATAGCCTAACAATTCACTCTCAAGAAGACCTTCCGGAAGGGAGGCACAGTTTATAGCCACAAAGGCCTTTTCAGCCCTCGGACTGATGTTGTGGATTGCCCTTGCCACAAGCTCCTTGCCTGAACCACTCTCTCCTGTTATCAGCACACTGGAGCTGCTCTGGGCAATCTTGGGAATAGTATTGAGCAGACCTTGCATCCTGGGGCTTTTCCCTATAATGTTTTCAAGCCGGTAAGTGGTCCTGATCTCTTCGCGTAAGACCTCAAGCTCTCTCCTGAGACCCCGCTTTTCAAGAGCCTTGTTTACAACAATCCTTATCTCATCGATCTTGAAGGGCTTGTGAATGTAATCGTAGGCCCCGAGTTTCATCGCCTCAATGGCACTTTCCGTTGTACCAAATGCAGTGACCATTATGACAAGCGTGTTGGGTGAGAGCTCTTTTGCCTTTTTGAGGACCTCGAACCCATCAACTCCGGGCATCTTTATATCGGTTATGGCGAGGTCAAAGATATCTTTTTTGAGTAACTCGATTCCTTTCTCGCCATCCATTGCAGAACTCACCTCGTACCCATCGGACTCAAGCAGTATCCTGAGAATTTCGTTCATTCCCTGTTCGTCCTCGACTATAAGTATCTTCTCCTTCTTTTTTTTGTCCATACTCGCTCCTTTAAACTCCTTCCTCTGTAACCTCTGAGAGACTATTTTTCAACTTTTTCCAGTGGCATGGAAACGACAAACTCCGTGCTCCTGCCCTTCCCTGAAAGGACTTTAATGTTACCATGATGTTCTTCAACTATTCTATAGGCAATGGAAAGACCCAGTCCGGTCCCTTTCTTTTTGGTGCTGAAAAAAGGATAGAAAACTTTTTCAACATTCTCTTCGGGTATTCCGGCTCCGCTGTCGGAGACTTTCAGGATGACGTTGTTGTCATCAGTATATACGGAGATTCCTACTTTACCCCCCCCCGGAACGGCTTCAACTGCATTCAATGTCAGATTCCAGAGAAGCTGCCTTATCTTCTGTTCATCTGCGACCATAAAGACTTCATCCTGTATCTCTTTGACAATCCTGACCCTGTCGGACATATTCTGAAGCATATCGGAAACCTCATTTGCTGCTGCTGAGAGATTAAACCTTTTCATGGCCGGCGGTCTTGGGCTGCAGTATATAAGAAAATCCGTGACAATGGCGTTCAGTCTGTCCATTTCCAGGATGGCAATATCCATCAGCCGTTTCTTTGTCTCTTCGGGCAGGACATCCTCCTTTAACATCTCAAATGAACCCTTCATGGATGCAAGAGGATTCCTCAGTTCATGGGCGATACTTGCGGAAAGTTCTCCAATGGCTGCAAATTTTTCCCTTCGTTTTATCTCCTCTTCCAGTTTGATGATATCAGTCAGATCCTGAAATGTTCCGATATAACCGAGGATCTCTCCTGCGGAGTTTTTATTAAGGGATATGCTCAGCCCGATATACCTTTTCTCTGCGTCCTGGACTATTTCGCCCTCGTGTCTGCCTGTTGTTGGCGGGAGTGATAAAAATGGAAACACCTCATTACTGTACCGATAGATAACGCTGTTACGTTTTAATCCTGTAATCCTTTCAGCTGCGCTGTTAAACAAGACTATTTTACCTGAGGTATCCAGACTGAAAAGACCGCTGGGAATGTTTTCTATCACCTCTGAATGAAATCTGTATAACTCTTTCAGGTCAACATCCTTTTTCTGAAGCTTCTCTGAGGTCTTCTCCAGCCTGGAGACGAGATAACCCATTAGGTATGCCGTAAGATACAATCCTGAAATATTTATGAATATGTTGTAGAAGAAGTCCTTCTCCTCAAGGACAGAATTGAAATGAACCGGGATAATCTGATAGTATTGTAAATCAAGGGACAGTCCGTAAAGAATACTTGCCAATGTTGCCAGAATATATCCGGCTTTTCTGCCAAGCACTATCGAACTTGCTATTGTAACAAGGATGAGCAGAAAGGAAAACCAGCTTTCTATTCCGCCTGTAAGGAGAATCAGGAAGACTACAACCAGTACATCTAGCGTCAACATCATATACGCTATAAGGCGGTGAACTGCTATTCTGTCTGAGATCCTGTTTTGTAAAAAGATATAGAACATGGAGGGGGCATACCCGGTTAAAAACAGGCCGTAGAAGAGATAGGGTTGATAGAACTGTTTACCCTGAAGGTCAAAAAAGAATAAGGAACCAAGCAGTAGAGTGATAAAGAAAAGGCGGAGGAATATCAGTGTCTCAACTTTTCTCTTAAACTCTTCTGCCGGCATCAGGTCTCATGGAACAGCTCTCAGGCACTTAGGCCCCCCAAACCAGCTATCAGGGAGAGAAGACTGATAGCTGAAAGCTATTATTGTATCAAGGTAATAAGCTTAAATATCGGCAGATACATAGATATTACTATAAATCCAACAGAACCTCCGAGAAATACCATAAGGATAGGTTCTATCATGGACGTAAGGTTGGAAACGGCAGCATCTACCTCGTCATCATAAAACTCTGCTATTTTATTGAGCATGGAGTCAAGGGCGCCGGTGGATTCACCGACTGCAATCATATGATTTACCATTGGGGGAAAGACTTTTGCCTTCATGAGGGGTTCAGCCACGGTTTTCCCCTCTGAGACATCCGTTCTTACCGCGTATATCGCCTTTTCAATAACCTTATTCCCGGATGTCTTGGCCGTAATATCCAGTCCGTCAAGTATGGGGACTCCGCTGCTTACAAGTGTCCCAAGGGTTCTGGTAAATTTTGCAATTGCTGTTTTCTTCAGGAGAACTCCAAAGACCGGAAGCTGCAGGAGAATCTTGTCGGTAATGTATTGGCCCTTTTCCGTTCTCCTTATCTGGACAATAAAAATAGCCAGGGCGATAATGGCCCCCAGCACAACAATCCCGCCTATCCCGCTCATGAAATCACTCATTGCAACAACAATCCTTGTAGGCATCGGAAGCGTCCCTCCTAACTGTGCAAACATCTGAGTGAAGGTGGGAACGACATAGATCATTATAACCGCTATTACAAGTATTGCAATTGCCGTAACCACCGCGGGGTATATCATTGCGCCCCTAACCTGTTTCTTCAATTTCATGGCCTTTTCAATATAGGCGGCAAGCCTGTTGAGGATTGTATCCATTATACCCCCTGACTCACCGGCTGCAACCATATTTACGTAGAGTTCACTGAATACACGTGGATGCTTCCTCAGGGCGTCGGCATAGGTGGAACCTGCCTCAACATCCACCTTTACCTGGGCGATAGTTTTTGCTAACGTCTTGTTTTCTACCTGGCTTGAAAGTATCTCAAGGGCCTGTACAAGTGGCAGACCTGCATCGATCATGGTGGCAAACTGTCTTGTGAATACAACCAAGTCCTTATCCGTGATACCTCTTAAACTAAAACTCAGCCCCCCTGTCTTTTTCTTTTCAGCAACAGCGGTTGGAATGAGATTGTTGTTCCTGAGTTTGGCAATCACCTCCTCCTTTGAAGAGGCCGCCATCTCTCCCGACTCAATTATACCCTTTGGGTTTTTGCCTGACCATTGAAAAACTGTAGCCACCGTACCCCTCCTTAATCAAACAAGGATAATAACTGTTATACAAAACAGAAATCCTCCTTATTTATCGTTTTTTTCCTGCCGTATACTTGTCCTGCGGCGTATAACCGCCTTTCTGCATCATGGTAATGAGTTCATCCGGCACTGTAGAACGTGCAAGTGCATCCTCGTAACTTATATGCCCTTTTACATAAAGCTCATATAACGATTGATTCATCGTCTGCATCCCGAATTTTGATTGTCCGGTCTGCATCATTGAGTATACCTGGTGAACCTTATCCTCCCTGATCAGGTTTCTGATGGCCGGAGTTGGAATCAGTATTTCTACAGCAATCGCCCTGCCCCTTCCCTCTTTTCTGGGGATTAGCTGCTGTGCTACAATGCCTTCAAGCACAAAGGAAAGCTGCACCCTCACCTGGTCCTGCTGATGGGGAGGGAAGACATCAATGATACGGTTTATTGTCTGTGCCGCCGAGTTGGTGTGAAGTGTGGCAAGGGTCATATGCCCTGTTTCAGCGACCCTGAGCGCCGATGAAATGGTCTCAAGGTCTCTCATCTCTCCAATGAGCACAACGTCGGGGTCCTGCCTCAGGATATACCGCAGGGCGTCATGAAAGCTCACAGTGTCTGAGGTTACCTCCCGCTGATTAACAAGACAACTCTTATGGGGATGCAGATATTCTATAGGGTCTTCAATAGTTATTATATGTTCATGCCTTTCCGAGTTTATCCTGTCTATCATGGCAGCAAGGGTTGTGGTCTTACCGGAACCCGTGGGGCCGGTAACAAGAATGAGCCCGGAGCTCTTCTTAACAAGCTCATTGATCACCTCGGGCAATCCGAGATCATGAAATGTCTTTATGTTAAAGGGAATGGTCCTGAATGCCCCTGCCACCGCACCTCTCTGCATAAATATATTTGCCCTGAACCTGCTAACCCCCTTAACTCCAAATGAGAGGTCCAGCTCATTATGCTCCTCAAACTTGTGTTTCTGGGCATCCGTCAGGATGCTGTAGCAAAGCGTTTTTGTCTCAGCAGGGGTCAGAGGCGGGTGATCAATGGGGGCGAGTTTTCCGTCAATTCTTAATCTCGGCGGACTGCCTGTAGTAATATGCAGGTCTGATGCTCCCTGCTCAATCAGGGTCTTCAAAAAATCATAAAGTGTAGCCATACTGAATCCTCTCCTTATTTCCTCATTTAGTTGCGTGTTATTTCTGAAGGTTTTCCATCTCTAATCACCAAAGGTGACCCTCAACACCTCTTCAATACTTGTAACACCGGCTTTTATCTTGTTTAAACCGCTTCTTCTGAGTGTGTCCATTCCAAGTCTTATGGCAAGTTTCTTGAGTTCCTGTGCTGAGGCTCCCTCCAGTATCAGTTCTTTTATTTCGTCCTTGACAGGCATTACTTCATAGAGTGCCACCCTTCCCTTATATCCCGAGTTGTTACATTCCGGACAGCCGTTACCTTTAAAAACCTTGATATCCTTTATTTCCTCTTCACCAAAGCCTAGTCTTAATAATGCCGATTCGGAATGTTGCTCTTCAACCTTGCATTGCGTACATATCTTTCTTGCAAGCCTCTGGGCAAGCATGAGAATCACGGAGGAAGATACCAGAAAGGGTTCAATTCCCATATTCAGGAGTCTTGTTATGGTGCTTGGAGCGTCATTTGTATGCAGGGTACTCAGAACAAGGTGACCTGTCAGGGCTGCCTTAACGGATATCTCGGCAGTCTCAAAGTCACGAATCTCACCCACCATTATAATATCAGGGTCCTGCCTCAGGAATGACCTCAGGGCGGATGCAAAGGTCAGGCCTATATCCTCCTTTATCTGTACCTGATTTATGCCGTGAAAATTATATTCCACCGGGTCTTCGGCTGTCATTATATTATCACCGGGCTTATTGAGGTGGTTAATCGCTGAATAGAGGCTTGTTGTCTTACCGCTACCCGTGGGGCCTGTAACGAGCACCATGCCGTAAGGTTTTTCAATGGCCTCCATGAAGTCCTTTAACTGGTCCTTCTCAAACCCGAGTTTGGTCATATCTACCTGGAGGTTTGACTTGTCAAGTATCCTCAGGACGGTCTTCTCACCAAAGAGGCAGGGCAGGGTAGAGACACGAAAGTCTATCTCCTTCTTCTTGCCCAACTTTAATTTAATACGGCCATCCTGTGGCAACCGCCTCTCTGCAATATCAAGTTTTGACATAATCTTGACCCTCGAGGTCAGGGCATTCTTTATCTTTATCGGGAGATTCATAACCGAGTACAACACACCGTCAATCCTGTATCTCACTCTCAATGCCTTTTCATACGGTTCAATATGGATATCACTTGCGCCTGCCTTTATGGCATTGACGAAAATACCGTTAACAAGTTTAACGATCGGGGCTTCAACTTCCCTTATGACCTCATCATCATCCCTCTCGTCAACTGCCTCAATGGTGTCCAGGGCGCTGCCGACAATCTTGTCAAACTCTTCCACATCTAATGTCGGCGCCTCCTCCGACGCCATGTCCTCATCTTCTCCATCCAGATCGATATCCGTTAATGTAAGGTCCTGTGACTGAAGCATTGATGAAGCCGCCGAAGTCCGGCTCTTTATTAGACCGCTTCCCTTGCCGGCATAGTATTTTGATATTGCCTTAATTATGGATTCCTCAGTGGCAACCACCACTTCAACATTGTATCCGGTCATAAATTTCATGTCATCTATGGCAAATATATTTGAAGGGTCTGCCATGGCCACAGTCAGTGTGGCGCCTACCCTTGCAACAGGTATTATCAGATACTTCTTTGCCATCTCTGCCGGGATGAGTTTCAGTACAGATGGGGCTATTGTATAGTCAGAAAGATTTATTGAAGGTACGCCAAACTGTTTACTGACCGTAGTAAGATAACCGAGTTTTACGAGTTTTGACCCAAGCCTGCCCCCCTCTTTTTTCTGTAAGTTAAGGGCCTCCTGTAACTGCTCCTCTGTTACTAAGTTAGCAGCAAGTAAAAGTTGTCCAATCTTTGCAGCCATTAGCAATAAAATAACATAATTTCAAATAAAATGGAAGGGGGGCACATAATACAGACCGGATGCAGACCGGGGAAATTGCAAATTATACTCATTAACCTTCTAATGAACAGGGCCGGATGAGAGGAGCTTTCCTATTTCATCCATTATAACGCCATGAGATATACCCCCATGGAGGAAAGGGCTCCCGTTTAAAAGGATTACCGGAAGGGTTATCAGGCCATGACTCAGCATCTCGCGTATTTCAACAAACCTGCCCTCATCCTCAAGGAAGAGGTCGATGTATTCAACATGAACCATGCTTGGGTAATGGAAATCCAGTGAGTTCTGAAGTTCCTCGGCTATTGCCTGATTATTAACCGCCTCATCAATTGATGAATCGCTGAAGAGTACATCCTCAAAAGGATTATCCAGTATCTGTATATATATTCTCTGTAGCATATATTATTATAATTATTGAGGTTCAGTTTCAACCGTTACCCCTAATTACCCCCTTTTATTCCGGTTATTTCAACCGGTTCGTTGTCAATCAGTCTTGTGCTGCCTATCCTTACGGCTATAGCCAGTAAAACAGCCTCTTTTTCGTATTTATCTATAGTAACATTCAGAGAGGATATATCTTCAAGTGTCCCCGGGTCAAAAGCGGAAGCATACTGAACTTCATCCACAAGGGGCTCTGCCGCGAGAGTTCTCTCCATAAAAGATCTGATCTCACCAAAAGTGATCTTTTCGGAAATCACCATCTTTTTTGCCTCACAGAGGGTCCTGTAAATGACGGTTGCAGCATTTCTCTCCTCAGGTGAAAGATATTGGTTCCTCGAACTCATTGCAAGGCCATCCGCTTCCCTTACTGTAGGGCATATAACCGTTTCAGTGTCAAGATTAAGGTCTCTCACCAATTGCTTTATAATCAGGAATTGCTGAAAATCCTTCCGGCCGAAGTAGGCCCGTGCCGGTCTTGCAATATTCAGCAGCTTTGTTACAACGGTCGCCACACCCCTGAAGTGACCCGGCCTGAAATGTCCGCAGAGCTTATCTGAGAGGTGGTCAACATTGACATACGTGGCAAACCCCTCGGGATAGATGTCTTCAATCCCCGGCATGAACAGGATGTCAACCCCCGCCTTGCTTAATTCGGCCATATCCTCTTCCACATTCCGGGGATAGCGGCTAAAGTCCCCGGATGGTCCAAACTGCATGGGGTTAACAAAGATACTCACCACCGAGATATCATTTTCCTCCCTGCATCTCCGGACGAGGCTCAGATGTCCCTCGTGGAGTGCCCCCATGGTAGGAACAAACCCGATGGAGTTGCCTCTCTGAAGATACTCCTTTACAGTCTGCTGCATTACCCCTGGATTTCCGATTACCTCCAATCCGAGTCCTCCTCAACCGCCTCCATAAGGGCATCTATCAACTCTTCTTCCTTTACCCTTCTTATAACCTTTCCCTTTTTGAATACAATACCCTCACCCTTTCCGCCGGCTATTCCGAAATCAGCCTCCCGGGCCTCGCCGGGACCATTAACAACACAACCCATAACCGCCACGGTCAGGGGAGACGAAGCCCCCCGGAGGTTTTTATGTATCCTTTTTGCAATCTTTATTATGTCAAGATTACACCTGCCGCACGTGGGACAGGAGATGATATTTACACCCCGCTGTCTCAGGTCAAGGGCTTTGAGGATCTCATAGGCGACCTCTACCTCCACCCTGGACGGAGCGGTAAGAGAGACCCTTAACGTATCCCCTATCCCCTCATTAAGGAGTATACCGATACCTGCAGCGCTCTTGACAACCCCGACAGGTGGTGGGCCGGCCTCTGTGATTCCAATATGGAGGGGATAGTCAAACCTTTCGGAAAAAGACCTGTAGGCATCGACAGTAAGGGGAACGCCCGAGCCTTTTAACGATACCTTTATAAGTCTGAAGTCCATGTCTTCAAGTATTGCTATGTGTCTGGCCGCGCTCTCAACAAGTGCCTCAGGTGTTGGACGCCCATACTTATTAAGGATATCCTTCTCAAGGGAACCTGAGTTAACCCCGATCCTGATCGGCACCCGGCACTCTCCGGCAGCCTTAACGACCTCTCTCACCTTCCAGTTTGCACCAATATTGCCGGGATTTATCCTCAGCCCGTTCACACCCTGACTTATTGACTCAAGGGCAAGTCTCCAGTCGAAATGTATGTCTGCTATCATGGGAATGCTTACCTGCCTTTTAATACTGCCGATTGCCCTTGCAGCTTCTATATCCGGTACGGCCAGCCGGATAATCTCACACCCGGCCCGCTCAAGACCCCTTATCTGTCTTACCGTAGCCTTTATATCCCTGGTGTCGGTTTTTGTCATGGACTGCACCGGGATGGGTGCATCTCCACCAACAGGGACCGGACCCACAAATATCTTTCTTGTTATTCTGCGCTTAATCATAATGTAATAAGGTTCTCATAATTGAACCGACATTAATCTAAAAATCTCCCCTCACCCCTCTTTGCCAAAGAGGGGTATAATCCCTCCCTTTGCCAAAGGGAGGTTAGGAGGGATTTTTTAAATAATATGTCCACAAATAAGTCTTTACTTACCCCGCTTCATCTCCCTGTACAACATAACGGCCTTCCTGTGCTCTGCCTCTGTTGTGGAGAAGCGATGCCTGCCGTTATTGTCAGAGACAAAGAAGAGGTACGGCACATCTGCCGGATAGAGGGCTGCCATAATAGACTTCAACCCCGGAGAGGCGATGGGACCTGGTGGAAGTCCACGTATAACATATGTATTATAAGGAGATTCTCTCTTCAGGTCTTTTATCGTGATAACCCCGGAGGGGGATTTGAAGCCATAAATGGTTGTGGGGTCTGACTGAAGAGGCATTCCCCTTTTCAGTCTGTTATGAAATACCGCTGAGATAAGGGGACGCTCATCATCAACCCTGGCCTCCTTCTCAATTATAGAGGCAAGGGTCAGTACCTCTCGCTCCGAGAGGCCCAATTTTTCCGCCCTCTTCTTCATGCCCCGTGTAAAATGTTTCCTCATCTCGGAAACCAATGTTTTCAAGACATCCTCCGGGGGCATACCCCTTGGGAAACTGTAAGTATCAGGGAAAATATACCCCTCGATTGACGGCGCGTCAATATTCATACTGTCAAGGAACTTCCTGTTATAGGCGAGCCTGAAAAATTGCTCCTCTGTAATAATCCCTGCTGCATCAAGGGTGCTTGCAATCTGCCGGATATTATAACCCTCAGGGATGGTTACATCAAATTCCGCGACCCGTCCTGAGATCAGGGCATTAATTACGTTAAGAGGTGAGACAGGGCCGCTGAATTCATAGAGACCCGTCTTTATCTTTCTATCAATACGGGTTATCTTAGCTATAAGAAGGACAATATTTTTATCCCTGATCAGGCCTTCTGCCTGAAGTCTCTGAAGTGTTTCAGAAAAGGTCATTCCCTTCTTCACATACACCTCTACAGGTTTTTTTATATTCAGCGGAACCATGATATTAAGGAATGAATAGATAACAAAGGTTACTATTGAGAGAAGAAAGCATATGATAATGGAACTCTTTAATCTGCTAAACACGTGCATTTACAGGATAACACAGGAAGAAAGATTGTGTATAAAAACAGACAGGGGCTGTAACAGCCCCTGTCTGTTTCTCCCTCTCTCGTACAACTTCTTAGTACATATCCATTCCGCCACCGGGGGGCATACCTGGAGGCATCTTGTCTTCCTTCTCAGGGATATCCGTAACCATAACTTCGGTGGTCAGCATAAGGGATGCCACAGAGGCGGCATTCTGTAATGCTGTCCTGGTTACCTTTGTCGGATCGATAATCCCTGCCTCTATCATATCGGTAAACTGCTCACTCTGGGCGTCAAACCCGTAGTTTTTCTCTTTTGAATCCTTCACCTTTTCAACGATTATTGCACCCTCCAGGCCGGCGTTGACCACAATCTGTTTGATTGGCTCTTCAAGGGACTTCCTGACTATGCCTACTCCAACCTGCTGGTCACCTTCAAGGTTAAGAGCGTCTATGGCAGGGATACATCTCAGGAGTGCCACTCCGCCGCCAGGAATGATACCCTCTTCAACCGTCTTCTCCTTCATCTCGGTCTCGGTTGCAGCGCCTACATTGATAACGGCAACACCGCCGGCCAGCTTTGCAAGACGCTCCTGGAGCTTCTCTTTGTCATAATCTGAAGTGGTTTCTTCCATCTGTGCCTTTATCTGCTTGATGCGGCCCTGGATACTTGAAGTATCTCCTGCACCTTCAACAATGGTGGTATTTTCCTTGTCAACGGTTATCTTCTTGGCACGGCCAAGGTCATTGATCTTGACGGTTTCAAGCTTCATGCCGAGGTCTTCCGAAATCACGGTGCCACCCGTAAGTATGGCTATATCCTCAAGCATGGCCTTTCTTCTGTCACCAAAGCCCGGTGCCTTAACAGCGCAGATCTGAAGTGTGCCCCGGAGTTTGTTAACCACCAGGGTTGCAAGGGCCTCACCATCTACATCTTCAGAGAGAATAAGTAAGGGCCGACCCATCTTGGCTATCTGTTCAAGCAGGGGCACGCATGCTTGATACCTTTTTGTCGTGAATCAGGATGTAGGCATCCTCGAGACTACACTCCATCCTTTCGGGGTCTGTTATAAAATAAGGAGAGACATAACCCCTGTCAAACTGCATGCCCTCAACAATATCAAGTGTTGTGGCCATACTCTTCGCCTCTTCAACAGTTATAACACCATCCTTGCCCACCTTGTCCATTGCATCTGCAATAAGTTCACCGACTGAAGGAGTGCCTACCTGGGCTATTTCCTTCTTGTCCTGCACAGGTTTGCTCATCTTCTTCAATTCATCAACTGCCGCTTCAACGGCCTTCTCGATTCCCCTCTTGAGGTCCATAGGGTTTGAACCGGCAGTAACATTCTTCATGCCCTCCCGGTAAAGTGCATAGGCAATGACCGTTGCAGTGGTTGTACCGTCACCTGCAGCGTCAGAGGTCTTTGAAGCTACCTCCCTGACAAGCTGTGCCCCCATATTCTCGAAGGGCTCCTTGAGTTCAATCTCCTTTGCCACTGTTACACCGTCTTTTGTGATAGTGGGTGCGCCAAACTTCCTGTCAATGATTACATTTCTTCCCTTTGGACCCAGTGTTGCCTTTACTGCATCTGTTAGTGTCGTAACACCTTTAAGGATAGCCTGTCTTGCCTCCTCATTGAAAAACAACTGTTTTGCAGCCATACCCTTATCCTCCTTTAATTTTAGAAATTTCTGTCTGTGTAACCTGTGGATTGATTAAATCTTAAATCCGGTTATTAAACTATTCCAAGAATATCTTCTTCCTTGATGATCAGATACTCTGAACCGTCCATTTTCACCTTGGAGCCTGAGTATCTGTCAAACATCACCTCATCACCAACCTTGACCTCTTTTACCTCAGAACCAACAGCCTCAATCTTCCCCCTCTGGGGCTTCTCCTTTGCAGTTTCAGGCACATAAATGCCTCCTGGAGTCTTCTCAACGTCCTCTGTGTAAGAGATAAATACCCGGTCTTTTAATGGCTTGAACTTCATAGACACCTCTCCTTTCTTGATGGTTTTTTGGTTTTTAGAGGCTTCGCCTCATGTTTGTAGTTCCAAAATGCTTCATCCTGATTTCACAACCATAATGAAGCACTTATTTGTTAGCACTCGTTCTTGTTGAGTGCTAATATACTCATTTCAGGACGTAATAGGCAAGGGCATATAAGGTAAAATATTACGTTTAAATGGTAAATATCTCAGAAATTCAGAAAAAAGCTCCTGCTATCGGATTTTTTAACCTTCCAAATCTTTTTTCTTTCTTTCCATAAACTCTTCGATCTCCTCATAGAAAAAGTCACCTTTATCCCTGACTTCCTGAGCTATCCTCATCTGATAAAGCTTAACCCCCTCCGAGAGTTGAGATTTAAAGACCTCCCGGAAGGTCCCTGACCCGATGGCCTCGTTAACCCTCTCGGGATTGTAAATAAAGATGTCGGAAAGGACTGTGCGAATAAATCTCCTTGCCCTCTCAATCCCTTCATCCGGCAGTGGTTTTGTCACAGACGGAGATCCTGATTTCTCAGTCAATGGTGAGGACATCTGTTCCTCTGCCATTGGTTTCGCTTTCTTTAAGTTGTTAATCTTCCTTATAAGGTTTTCCTCAATTTCATCTTCTTCTATATAGTCATCAGCCCCATAAAGTGTGGATGGCGGGCGCTTGTATTTGCTCTTGTCATATACACTGGGCACGAGGATAATCCCGATATCCTCTGTCTCCGGCCTGCCCTTGAGCCTCCTGCATACCTCAAACCCGTATATCTTTGGAAGGGCAACGTCAATAACTGCAATGAAGGGGAGTCTGTTCAGGGCTGTGACCATTGCCTCAATACCATCCCTGACAGTAA
>QIJG01000028.1 GCA_003232715.1 Nitrospirota bacterium | reverse complement strand
GATGGATACGGAGACGGTATCCTTCAGCAGACCTTTGGAAGCAGCCCCACTGATTGGGGTTATTATTACTACGAGGGCACCTCCATGGCCAGTCCGCATGTAGCCGGGGTTGCCGCACTTGTAATTGCTTCCGGTGTTACCGGGCCGGATAATGTCAGGCAAGTCCTGCAGAGCACAGCCAAAGACCTGGGGGCACCGGGATGGGACAAGACTTATGGATGGGGAAGGGTGGATGCCGCTGCAGCCCTGGGATACACGGCAGAACCGATCCATAATATTGCAGTTACCAGGATAACTGCTCCTGCCTCAGCACTCTCGGGAGACCCGGTATCTATTGAGGTAACCGTAGCAAACCCCGGCAATTTCTATGAAACCTTCTCATTAACTCTAACGGATGTCACAGACAGCGTGGAGATAGGCTCCAGATCAGTTACTCTGACTTCAGGTGCCTCAACAACAGAGACCTTTTATTGGGATACCGTCAATGCCACCTTGGGAAACCATCTCCTGAAGGCCGACGCCTCAGTAGTCGCAGGAGAGGCAAATACCTCGGATAACTCAAGGACCGTTACGGTTACCATTACGGACATTATTGAACAGCCTTCCATTCATGTAGCAAGAATTGACATGGCACTCCAGACAACATCCAGAAGGAGACTCACCTCTGCATTGGCGACTGTAACCATTGTGGATGCCAATAGGTCTCCGGTTGCCGGAGCAAGAGTCTCCGGTTACTGGAGCGGGGCCACATCTGATTCCGACTATGGCACAACAAATACGGCAGGAAAGGTAACCCTGGTCTCCGACGGGGTAAGAAGAGCGGCAAGCGGAACAACCTTTACCTTCACTGTAAGAGATGTAACGTTGAGTGGTTGGGCATATAACCCTGATGTCAACATAGAGACGCGTGACTCCATAAAGGTTCCGTAGAAGGGGTATCTTTCTTCCTGACCCCACCGCCGGCAAGTTATGACTCAGCACACGGCGGTGGGGTTTTTAATAAAAAAGTTTTCTACGGCTCTGCTGCTCTACGTATTCTACGTATTATTACAAGTACGACAAGGATCATTCCGGCAGCAATTACAGCGCCGGGATATTTTATCCCGTAAACAAGGGGCGTCAATGCCCACCTGGTAACCACCCGCAGGCCCTCATGCTTCCGTATGTAGTAGGCTACAGGCGGAGAATACCTGTAGTAGAGCCTCACAAATTTCCTTCCAATAACATTGGGAATCTCAATTCTGAGATCGGAAATCCGGAATCTGAGGTCCGGAATCAGCCACCTGTCCCTGAACTTCCTTAAAACCCTGACATGTGGGTCAAGGTAACTGCCATATGCCGCTGTCGCGATAAAACAGTCCCAGTTATCACCAAGGTTTTCCGCCAGGCCTTTCAGTGCTACACCTGCATCAGGTGTGTCAGGGTCATTTGATGGTATAGAGAGAGTTGCATTCTTTAGTCCATATGATGTTGCTGAAAAGAGTAGTTCAACCTTACAGTTTTCCCGGGGCGTTAAGGTCAGATTTGAACACTCATCCTGCCGGATGACAAAATCCTGCACTCCTGTACCTTCAAGGCTGATCATGCCTATCACCAGGTCTGTTTGTCCTGAGTTGGTGATAGTTACGCTACGGGGCACAGGCTTATCACTCAATTCTACGTTTCCAAAATCGATTGATAATGGATCAACCGATATGTTTGGATGCACTGAAAGTGTTGCCGTCATGGTTGATTGAGAAGGACTGATTGAAGTTACATCAGCTATATTACTCAGGCCACTATATAACTGACTGGCCGGAGTGCTGGCACCTGTAAAAGCCGTATTATTTGCAGAGCCGGGATAAAGGTCGCCGTCATCCCCTTTGTTATTACCCCTCTCAAGGTCCCAATTACCGTCGGCCTGCACGAGTGAGACCTTGTAATGATTTTTCGAACAGTCAGCGGGTGGAGAACATTCATGGTTATTGTCCGGCTTGCTCTCATCTATATGCCATACGGCGAGACCCTCTCCCGGCAATCCCTCATCGAAAGTGCCACTTGCACGATAGCGGTTTTCAACCAGGAAATATTCACCACCGGTAGCCGGACTCCCGGGGAGAAGTTGATAGACATCAGCACTTGTGGCCGCCGCATCTATGAACTCATTACTGAGGTTGTCTGTAACCTGGGTTGGTGTAACCCAGCCAAGGAAGTATTTGCTCCATGCCGACATAAGTGCAGGGGTATCCCCAAGAGTTGACACATAATTCCATGTCCCGGAACCCATCAGACCCCACCTGCCTATACCTGATGAACTGCCGTCAGTATCGTAAAGGTCGGGTAGCCCCAGGGCATGGCCATACTCATGGGTAAAGACACCTATCGTTGACTTGGTGACCGAAGGTGTGGTCAGGTAAAGCTCAGGCATGATAATGTAGTCGTTGACAATATAACCGTCCGGGCAGGCAGTATCCGAATCGTCTGTGGTATAGGCACCGTAGTTACTGTACCCGGCGTTCCGGGCACTGTTGAGGTCCCAGCTATGGGACCATATATCTTTTGAGGATTCACCGGACTCCTCGCCGGTACCCTGATGGACTATCCCCACTACATCCACATAGCAGTCCCCGTCGGAGTCATAAGCGGAAAAATCAACCGCGGCATCTGCTGCCACAACAGCCTCGTAAACGAGATCACCGGGCCACGTATCTTTTCCCTGTGCATTATTAGTGCCATAGTAGTCATGGTTATTTGCAGCCGTGTACCAGCCCACAACTCCGGCTGGCCCGGGGGATATACTGAAAGCACCGTATGAGACCTCCTCGTAGTAGTCCTTCATGCTCTTGTTTCCCGTACCAAAAAGGAGTGTATCAAAATCCTGGGGGTTGTATGTCGTTGTTGTATCCTTAAAATTTATGAGGATGACGGGGATATTCGCAATCCCTGAGGGAGGCACCACCCTTTGAGGCGTATTGACGAACTTTACTACCTTGCTCTGAGAGGTTTTCAGCGCGGCTTTTTTAGCCGGCCTGAGATGTATTTTTAAACCAACGGGGAGTTCAATTCCAACAACCCGGGAAGAGGCTGCAAGCCTTCCCTTAGCGTCTGTAGTGGCGTAAATCCAGTTTCCCGTAACTTTATCACGGATGACGGTATAACCATCTTCAGTCTCCCAGCCATGCGACCACTCATCACCCCACTGCCGGGCAGGAAACTCTGTCCCGTCGGCCTGCCTGAGCATTTGCGCAACCGGGGCAGCTACAACCGCTCCGGCCTCTTCCATTCCCAGGAGTCCGATAAAAAAACAGAGCAGGGATACACAGAAAACAACTCTAATCAATTCTGTCCTCATCTCATCTCACCTCAACATCCCTTACCCAGAAGAGCCCTCCCCTTTCATCACCCCTGTACTGCACCCTTGCCCGCACCTTCCTGCCAAACAACTGCGGAGGCAGTTTCTTCTTTGTGTAAAAAGGGATATCCTTTCCAACCTTGTCCCTGAGGAAGTCCGGTCCATTACCAACGGCTTTAGTCGTCTCAATGTATATGGTTATTCTGTAGAGGACCTGTTCAGGCTGAATACCTGCCAGCCTCGAGGAAACAATTGCATACTCGGATACCGCACCTTCAACTATTGTTTCATTCGGAATAACAGGAACAGAAGCACACGAACCAACCATCAAAAGAGTAAAAAAGAGCGATATACAAAATACAACCGTTAGCCTTCTCATCATATTACACCTCACAACCTTCTAAAGGGTTTATATAGAGTCTGTCTATAACCTCGAAACAGTTGGCGTTCTTCTGTCATTCCGGCTTGTCCGGAATCGTTCTTTAAGAAGGATTCCCGACTCGCTTCACTTGCGGGAATGACAAATTACTGTAGTTTATACACAGACACTATTTAGTTTTCTTCATGGTTTACTGTAGTTATACCTCTTGCACTCCCACGGTATCCTCCCCTGCAAATACAAGGTACCCCTCCACTTCCGAAACACCCTTTCTGAAGCACTCCCTCACTATCTGCATATAATTACCGACCTGCTTTATGTATCCCTCCGGAAGTGAGACGTCATGACCTGTTTTAAAATCCATAACCCTTATTATTTCACCATCAAAGACAAGTAAGTCAACCCTGAACAGGGAGTCACTTTTTGCAAAAGGGACCTCAGGCAACCGGGCCTGTCCGTGTAAGAGGTCAAGGAAACCGCTGTTGCCAACAAGGCTTGACAGTCGCCTTTTAATGGACATTATTGCACCCTCATCCAGCGATACATATCTCTGCCTGACCCTGTTAATTGCTCCTGGGATTGAATCTGCAGAAAAATCCTTCAACATCTCTACAGCGTAATGAAACGCCTCTCCGAAAAGCCTGTCCCTGTATTCATCAGGGTTCTCTATATCCCCCTCATCATCCAGAGAGGGGGGCTCAATACGCGAAGGAACTCCCTGGATCATATCTTTCAGGGAGAGTTCCTTCCCGGCAAAGGAAACGGGTCCGATAGAGGGGGCATCTCTATCAATAACGGTCACTGCCAACCCTTTCTTTTCATCAGGGAGAGAGCCGGACCGGTATTTGCTGACTACCTCCTGCCCCCCTGTCTCCAGAACCCTGCAAAGAATATCAGACAACTGCCGGGTGTCTGATGATACTTCCGACTTCTCCGCAACCACCATGAGTCCGGCCTTTGCCCTTGTCAGGGCGACGTAGAGATAATTCAGGCGGTCCGTCATGACCCTCGCCTCCTCCCGAACCCGTACGTCGTTAAGCCCGGGAACAAGGGAGGCAATGTTTTTGTTCTCGCTAAGGTACAGCCCCTTTACCGTCATATCTTCGTTATGGTCGATTATGATCGGTGTATTCCTGGCATCAAACGTCATCCTGATATCCAGTTCAGGCAGGATTACATATGGAAACTCAAGCCCCTTTGCCTTATGAACGGTCATAAGCCGAACTGACTTTTCTGAGACACCTGAAGGGATAAGGGCCTTTGTGGAGGAACGGCTATTCATAAAGACTATTAAATCCTCAATGCTCAGTAGATCTGAAATCTCCTTTGAGGCCGCCATACCTGTAAGATAGAGAAGGTTGGGGTCGTAATTAAAGGCCCTGTTCAGGTCAAACTCCCCGATAATCCTTTCTACAAGCCTGTAAACGGGTATCAGACCCGAAACACTTTGCACCCTGGAGAGTTTCTCCGAAATAGCAGGTGATACAGCAGAAAGATTACCCCGGGACGGGCTTTTATGAAAGAACCGCCTGACACCTTCCTCATCAAGGAGACCTTCAACCGTGAAGAGGAACCCGAAGAGGTAGACTGCCTGTTTAGGGTCTGAAAGCCATCTTAACAGGTTCATTACCGCCCTGACTGAAGGCTGCTCTAAAAGACCCTCTGAGGACTCTGTCAGCACATCGTATCCCCGGCCCCTTAAAAACCCGGCATACTCCTCGCAGGTCCTGTTTTTCTGACAGAGTATGGCTATATCGCCCGGAAGAATACCACCCCGGTTGAGGAGTGTCTCCACAAAAGAGAGCACTGTCTGCATCTTCAACTCCGTGAAACAAGCCAGGTTTGAAGCAGCTCCCTTTCCCCTTGTGATAAACCTCACGTCAACGTACCCTTCACGATCGAGTGTGGATTCCTGCTCCTCATAGTCGTATCCGTAGTGTGATGAGACATCGGAAAAAACCCTGTTGACAAAATCCACGATAACCCTGCCGCTACGAAAATTTCTCCTGAGGCTCCGGGCCTTCAGCTTTTCAGGATAATGGGAAAGCACGGCATCAAAGAGCCTGCTCTCACCACCCCTGAACCTGTAGATAGACTGTTTTGGGTCACCAACATAGAAAAAAGATCCTGCCCTCTCCTTCTGACCCATTCCTGAGGTCAGCTCATCTGCAACGGGTTTTAAAATCTTCCACTGGACAATGCTTGTATCCTGAAACTCATCGATCAGGAGATGCTCTATCCTGCTGTCAAGGCGGAAGTAAAAATAATCAGGACTTTCATCTATCAGTGCGTTACCGATAAGGAGGTTATAACATATCCTCGTGACATCATTAAAACTCAGGGCGTTGAGGTTCTGCTTTGTCCTGTCCGGGTATTGAAGGAACCTCATGAAGAGGTAAAGGGTTATGCGCTGAAATATACGGTTTTTATATCTAAAGAAATCCCTCATCTCCTCCTTAAGCAGATCAAAGGTATCCTGCATCTGCGGTAAATACTCAAGGGAGGAAAAATACCTGTAATCCGTATACTGCTCCTTTGCAAGGCTCGTAAGGGCAGGCAGGTCTTTTATCTGGGATTCTTCATATTTTTTAAGTTCTGAACCCGCCATCCTGCCCAGGTCCGGATAGAGACGTCTCATCCTTCCGGCAAGAGAGGCTGCATCAGCCCTCACCTTCTTCTCAAGCCCTCTCAGCACATCAAACTCTTCAAGCAGCCCTCTTACTTCCTGCTTCTTACTTCTGACTCCTGACTCCTGACTCCTGACTTCCTGCTCTCTCTCCTCAATCTCCGTCCTTATCGAAAGCATTTCCCTGAAATAACCATCAAGAACCCTGAAGGGTGAAAGTTCGGCAGAGCCGCTCAGCAGCACGAGGTTTGTAAGGATCTGCTTCATGGAATCATCAGAACGAATTCCTGTAATAAATTCATCATAGGCCCTTCTGTAAATCCCGTCCTCTTCGGACTCCGTGATTATCCTGAAGTCCGGCAATACCCCCGCCTCAAAGGGGAAGAGTCTGAGAACGGAGTTAAAAAAGCCGTCTATCGTAGAAACCCTCAGCCGTGAAATCTCCCTGACAACCCCTTCATATATACTTCCCGCCTTTTTCCTTAAATACCTCAGGACCTCGGCATGGTCTTTACCCACTCCCCGCTGCATCCAGTACTCTGCAAGCATGAGTGCTTCCTCTTTTGGGGGGGCCTGCAGGGACCCCTGCCCGCTCTCCTCCGGAAGCTCATGTGCAAGATATGTGAGGGTTTTGATTATCCGCTCATACATCTCATTGGTTGCCTTGTTTGTAAAGGTAAGGCAGAGTATCCTGTCAGGCTCGACACCCTCTAAAAGCAGGTTCACCACCCTGAGGCTCAGATTAAAGGTCTTGCCGCTTCCGGCAGATGCCTTAAGGGCTATGCTCTTGTTCGGGGAGAGTATATCGAGTGCGCCTCTATCCATATTCACCAGCATATATCCGTATAAGAGCAGTACTTGCAGTTTCTTTCCTGGACCGTCTTCTCAAAGCCCTGTTCCCTGTCTCTCAATTCCATCACAAGCCCCTCGATATGTCCTGTAAACTCCCCGTCCGTCAGGTCTTCAAAGACCCTCCTGAGCCGAAAGCTCCGCTTCAGGTCATAGTATGCAAGGCCCTCCACGTCTATTCCCTTAATCGTCTCTTTAAGCATAAGACGGTAGAGGGGAAGCTGAAACTCTTTAAACTTTTCATCCAGGACCGTCCTGCCCCTGACGTTTATCTCTGAGAGCTTATAGTCAATAATAACACCCCTCATAACACCCTTTGGCACGGACTCAGCAGGGCTCTTCATGATATCAACCCTGTCTATCTTTCCCCTGAACCTCATCCCTTTCAATTTCATGGAAACAGGAAACTCAAGATATGCCGGCATCCATCCTGCCTCAAATACCGCCTTCTCGGAGTCCACAAAATCCCTCAGCTTCTCAATAAATACATCAAGCTCAAGCCCTGCATGGGGGCTCTTTCTGAATATATCGTACCTTGCTGCCTCTCTAAGGACCTCGCTTTTCAGCTCACTTGTTAGTTTCCTGCAGAAAATAGCAGGGGAATCAGATGGTTGGGGGCTAAAGAGACCAGCCTGCTTTCTGACTTCTGACTTCTGACTTCCGACTTCTGACTCCAGACTCCAGAATAGTTTACTGTAGACATTCCTTATCGCACTATGAAAGATATTGCCGATATCGACCCTCTGTACTCCTTCTCCCTGAGCTTCCTTATGTATTTCAGATAAAACCTGAACTTACACTCCCTGTATGTCCTGAGAGACGTGGGGGTCAGCTCCATCAACTCAATCAACCTCAGGATATGGCTGTCCTTTACCGGAACAAAAGACTTTGCCTGGATAGAGACAGTCGGCAATGAAGGAACCACTTTCCCGGTACTGCGTGATCGGGTTGTCTCGAATTGCCCCCCTCCACGCTGTATTGCTATCTCTTCAATGAACCTGCTCCTCGGCCTCCTCCCCCCGGAGCCGGCATAACTTAAAAAGACCGCACTTGCCTTCTTCAGTAGCCCGTTAAAATACCTTCTGCTCAGCGCCTCCCTGTCAAGAAAGGTCGGAAGTCCCACCCGCTTTCTTATCTCTGTATTCAGGAACATGTCTTTTTCACTTGCCGGGGGCATGAACTCCTCGTTCATATCAGGGATAATAACAGCCTTGAACCCCAGCGCCCTCGTCTCAAGCATGCCCATCACTGTAACAGGTCCACCCCAGGTATGCGGATAGGTGATCCCTTTCAGGTATTCATTCAGATAAATGAGATGCCCCAAAGGGGACCCCTTGGGCCAGAAGACCTCATATGGAAGCATGCCAAGCATGATCAATCTCTCAAAAAAAACCTTTTTCCCCCCCACAAACTCAGGACTCTCCCGGAGCCTCTCAATCAATGAGGAATTCCTCTCCATTATCCATCCCATGAACCCCCTGATACGGCTGCAGAACTCTTTAAATCCCGCCTTCCTGCTGAATATCCCTTCAATTTCCTGCCGGACCTCCTTAAGTTCCCCTGTCATACATAACTCCTCCGGGCCAACAAAGAGCCTGTTCCTCCTCTTTACATCCCTTATAAAGAGTTCATAGCCCTTACCTGCAAGCCCCCTGATAAAGGGATGGCTCAGGAAGTTCAAGGCCGCCCTTGTGTCATAAGTGCCCCTCTCGTCATATGAGGTGAGCATTGCCTCAAGGGACTTAAGAAATGAGTAGAAGACCGTATCCCTCAACTCAAAACCCATTGCAAAATTTAAAATCCCGTCTCTGTCAAAGGCATAAAGGGTTCTCTTTAACCCATCGTCGGGAAGGACCACAACAGTCTCCTCAGGGCTTATCCCCATCCCGATTGACTTCCTGATCGAGTCCATTATAAATCCTGCCTGCTCCTCGGGAAGTGAAAACTCTTCAACCTCAATAAAGGCAGGATAAGGGGCTGCGGGTATTTCAGGAGGCAAAGAGGCCTCACTGTCAAGGGACTGAGATATCCTCTTGATCTCGCTATCCGCAACACCTTCATAATGGAGAAGCACCTTTATATCCACCATATCCGAGGCCTTTTCCATGAGTCTCAACTCAAAACTGCTGAGCCTCCCGACAGTGAGGATATAAATCTTTTTAAACCTTTTTAAGAAGGTGGGGCTATAGAACAGTGACATCCCTGAAGAGAGGAAATCTCCCTTAAGAAACATCAGGTCAATGAGGCCGTTTCGCTTTAATATATCCCTGTAAATAGATGCAATATCCTCAAGTATCATCACATCCTTTTCGTAATCCGTGTACAGGGCATTCATCCTGAGGTCTTCAAACCCGACCCCCTCGGCAAAGACCTCTTCATAGAATCTCAGCAGCCTCCTGCCGACTGAGGCAAACCTCATGAAGTCTTTATAGTACCTCGCATGCTCCCTTCCAAAAAGCCTCAGGAGTTTCTCTGTATCAAGCCCCCTGACCGCCTCCTGCAGATAAAGGAGTCTCAGTTCATCCGGAACAACACCTGAGCCGCCTGAGTCAAGACACCTGAGGGTAAACTCTTTCATCTCAAAGCAATATGGCAGGGCAACAGGGACTGGAGAATCTTCGGTTATTAAATGGATGAGGTGCCTGATAGACCTTGTTGTCGGCATAACAACGGCAGAGTCGAAGGGGGAAAGCGGCTCTTCCTTCAAATACCTCAGCAGGTATCTTACGGGCGGTTCCTTTAAGGGAAGACTCTCTGTCTCGATCATTACTCTGGATTACAATTAGTCTGGATTACACAAGGGCATCTCCTCAAGCCCCTCTATCTCGACAACCTTGTTTTTGGAGGTCTCTCCCCTGAGGATATGAACTGCACCTTTTTTAATGCTGAAAAACTTTGAAAGCAATTCTATAAGCTGTTTGTTGGCTGCTCCGTCCACAGGGGCTGATGTGAGCTTTACCTTAAGGGCATTACCCAACAGACCGACTACCCCGGCCCTTGAGGAACGGGGCTCAACAC
>QIJG01000057.1 GCA_003232715.1 Nitrospirota bacterium | reverse complement strand
TACCAAGGAATGTTACACTTAGTGAGGCCCCGGGCTTTGGCAAGCCCGTAATGCTCTATGATGCCCGTTCAAGGGGTGCTCAGAGCTATTTACAACTTGCAAAGGAGATTTTAAGTGAAGGATGCACTCGGTAGAGGTCTTGACGCACTGATTCCTGACCGCCAGCAGGGTGTTCAGGAGATAGAGATAAAAAAAATAAAGCCCAACCCTGAACAACCAAGAAAGATCTTTGACGATCAGGCCCTCAGGGAGCTGACAGCATCAATAAAAGAGAAGGGTATCCTCCAGCCTGTCATGGTCAGAAAGGCTGAGAACGGCGGATATTACCTTATAGCAGGTGAGAGAAGGTGGAGGGCTGCGGCCCTGTCAGGCCTGAAGAAGATCCCTGCCTTGATTAAGGACAGCGGGCCTGGAGAATCCCTTGAGCTTGCACTTATTGAGAATATCCAGCGTGATGACCTCAATCCGATAGAGACGGCAGATGCCTTTCACAGACTGATAGAGGAGCACAAGTATACCCAGGAAGATCTCTCTAAAAAGGTGGGAAAGGAGAGGGCAACGATTGCAAACTACCTGAGACTTCTGAGGCTTCCTCCGGAAGTAAAAGGGCTGATTAATGACGGCAGACTCAGCATGGGCCATGCAAAGGCCATGGTGTCGTTACCCACAAAAAAGTCACAGATGGAGGTTTCACGGGCAGTAGTAAAGAAGAGGCTCAGTGTGAGAGAGACAGAGGCCCTCTGCAAGCGTCTCCTGGAGACCTCTTCAGGAGGGACTAAGAAGCAGAAGGCAAAAGACCCTGATATTGCAGCCCTTGAAGAGCGTCTTAAACGGTCAATGGGGACGAAGGTTAGTATAAAGCACCGGGGCAAGGCAGGTAAGATAGAGATAGAGTACTACAGCCTTGATGAGCTTGACAGGCTCCTTGAAATCCTGAGAGCTTAGTTCAAATATATCCACAGATTACACAGGACTTCACATAAAAAATTTTCGTAATGTCATTGCAGGGATCGTCAGCAACGAAGCAATCCTGCACTGCTTTTCACCGTGAAGCACTGTAGCGATATTGAATTTTTTGACTTCTTAATGCTAACATCATAAGAGTCGGCAAAAAAAACAACCCGGATCACATTCCCCGGGTATACGAAAGTATCTCTGTTTAACAGTACATGACATATAGAATGATAGGAAATAACAATGACAGATTCTCCACTATCTCCTGATTTTCCCCTCTGCAAACAGAGGGAATCTGCATTTCCCGAGGGGCTGGATGTCATCTTTTGCCCTTCGACAGTGGCGGTTATCGGTGCATCAAACCGTCCGGAAAGTGTGGGTCTTGCTGTTTTTAAAAACCTTCTTCAGGGAAACTTTTCCGGTATTCTCTATCCCGTAAACCTGAAAGCGAAATCGGTTTGCGGGGTGAGGGCCTATCCTTCAATCTCTGATATACCTGACCCGGTAGACCTGGCAGTTATTATTGTTCCGGCTGCATCCACTCCGGCAGTGGCCAGGGAGGCGGCAAAAAAGGGGGTAAAAGGCATTATCGTGATTTCAGCCGGGTCAGCCGGGTTCAGGGAAACCGGTCCGGCAGGGGCGGAAATAGAGCAAGAACTCCTGTCCGTCTGTCAGGAAAACAATATCAGGCTTGTGGGCCCCAATTGCCTTGGGGTAATCAATACAGACGGTCCTGTGAGTCTCAATGCCAGTTTTGCCAGGCAAAAGGCCCATCCCGGGAACATTGCCTTTATCAGTCAGTCCGGCGCCCTGTGCACAGCGGTTCTGGACTTTGCAGCCAAGAGAAATATGGGTTTTTCAAAGTTTATCTCCGTGGGCAACAAGGCCGATGTGGACGAGCTGGCCTTGATCCGTTACCTCCATGCAGACCCCCTGACAAAAGTCATCATGCTATACGTGGAAGAACTGCGCCACGGTTTTGAGTTTATAAAAACGGTGCGCGAAATTACCGGAGGAGATAATCCCACCCCGATTCTGGCTATCAAGTCAGGCAGAACGGCTGAGGGGGCGGCAGCAGTCAGTTCCCATACCGGATCACTTGCAGGCACTGAAGCTGTTTACAATGCCCTCTTCCAGCAGTCCGGGGTTTCCCGGGTGCAGACAATTGAGGAGTTGTTCGATTGCGCCCTTGCCTTCGGCTGCCAGCCACTGCCCAAATCCGACCGGATCGCCATCATTACAAATGCCGGCGGCCCCGGCATTATCGCCACTGATGTCACCATTCATTCGGGCCTGAAACTTGCCCGGTTCAGCGACAAGACCACAGAGGCACTAAAAAGCCATTTACCCAGTACTGCAAACATTCACAATCCGGTGGATGTTATCGGAGACGCCGGTTCAGAGCGGTACCGGGCAGCACTTGAAGCGGTATTAAACGATGAGAATGTGGACGGTGTCATCTTTATTCTTACCCCGCAATCCATGACCGAAATCGAGAAGACAGCGTCCATCATTCCGGACCTGGCCCGAAAAAGCGGAAAACCGGTAGTTGCCTCCTTTATGGGCTTGATAGATGTCTCGAAGGGTGTTGCAATCCTTGAGGAAAACGGGATTCCTCACTACCCGTTTCCAGAGACTGCGGCCCGGGTCATGGGGGCCCTGTACCAGCACTCCAACTGGATTCACCGTCACCATGCCAGGGAATTTGAACTTACATTCGACAGGCCCAGGGCCAGAAAGATGATCGAGAAATCACTGGCCTCCGGCATAAAATATCTGGGAGAAGTGGAAGGTAATGAAATACTTGCAGCATATGGTTTTCCTGTGCTGCCGGCCCGGTTTGCCACAACTGCTGAGGAAGCGGCTGAGGCAGTAAAGTCACTCGGTGCCTGCGCTTTCAAGATTGTTTCACCCCAGGTTATTCATAAATCCGATGTGGGCGGAGTCAGGGTGGGGGTCAGGAATCCGGAGGAAGCAGTCGCTGCCTTTGAGTCCATCATCTCTACGGTCCGCAAGAACGTGCCCGAGGCACAGATACAGGGCATTTATGTTCAGCAGATGGCTGCCGAGGGGACTGAAGTGATTCTCGGTATTAACCGGCATAAAGTTTTCGGCCCGCTTCTCATGTTCGGCCTGGGCGGCATATTTGTGGAGATCTTTAAGGATGTCAGCTTCAGACTTGCACCGATCAGGCATAACGGGGCAAAATTTATGGTGCGTTCCATTAAAGCCTATCCAATGCTGACAGGGGCCCGGGGGGCACCTTTACGTGATATCGAGGAGCTGGAAAAATGCCTTATGCGGCTTTCGGCCCTGGCCACTGAAAATCCGGAAATAGCTGAGCTGGATATCAACCCCCTCATTGTTCATGAACAGGGCTCGGGATGTTCCATTGCAGACTGCCGCATCCTTCTCGATCCCGACCGTGCCTGTACCTGACACTTTCACATAAACATCACCTGCTGCGGGAAACTCCAGTCCTGTCACAGAAATCATTAATACAGCATATACTGCAGAAGGGGGACTGGGGCTTGCATATGCCCTGACCAAAGGCTACAAGGAGACCGTTTATTTCTTTCCAGTATTGCCTTGGAAGCTTTTCCCTGAGGACGAATTCGGTCTCCTTGGGTTTTTTTGTCCTGACATAACCCCAGCGGTTGGTAATCCTGTGCACGTGGGTGTCAACGCATATGCCAAGCTTATTGTAGGCAAGGGTGACAACAAGGTTGGCGGTCTTTCTGCCGACACCTTTTAATTTGAGAAGTTCGTCAATGGTGTCAGGCACCCTGCCGTTGTATTTGCGGGTTATAATCTCACTCAGTGCCTTTATCCGTCCTGTCTTAACTCTATAGAAACCAACTGGATATATGGCCTTCCGGATATCATCTTCACTCAGGGAAGCCATGGCTTCAGGTGTGGAGGCAAGGGTAAACAGTCTCCCCGATGCCTCGCCTGTGGTCCTGTCCTGGGTTCTCAGACTGAGGATGCAGGACAGGAGTACTTTAAAAGGGTCCTTTTCAGTCCCGGCCATCTCCTCAAGCCATGGGACATTGAGGGTCTTTACCTGTTTTCTGAGGAGACGGATAACCTTATGAATATCGCTGTCCCTAAAACCCTGGGTCCCCCTCTATACTTATAGCCTCAACAGGACAGTTCTCCTCAGCAGCCTCGCAACAGCCCGCATACTCACAGGCATCCGGATCAATTACCCTTGACTTACCCACCTCTTCATCAAGAAAAAATACGGCAGGGCATATCTCTGCACAGGCCCCGCAGCCGATACACGTATCCTGGTCTACCGTAACATTCATGGCGGAATTATAACATTTTCTGCCGTTATCCGCCATGTACCACCGCTATTATCAGGAGAAAAAATACCTCATTCAGTTCACATATTGCACCGAGGTTATCTCCTGTAAGACCGCTGAAATGCCTGCCGAAAAATTTTATTAAAGGCAGGGTGAAGAGATATACCGCAGTTACGAATAATGCCGAGAGGGGGATTGAAGGGAAGGCAAGGTAGTTTAAGAGATACCTTCCCGACACAAAAATCACCATTACAATAACCGCGGAGCAGACGAATTGAGCCCCGCCTGTCTCCTTGATAAGTAGATACCCGAGGCCCTCTTTCCTCGCACTCCTGCCATGAAATATGGCTGCCATTATGGACCAGGCACCGATTACAGGAAAGAGCAGGAGATATGGGATGGGACTGATTGAGAATAAGTCAAGAATCAGGAGGTATTTTAATAGCAGGACAAGCACTATTGCCGTAACCCCGATCGGCCCTGTCGTGCTGTCCTTCATTATATCGAGTTTTCCCTGCCTCGGCTTTCCGGAGGCAATGGCATCAAATGTATCTGCAAGGCCATCAAGGTGGAAACCGCCGTTGATTAAGACCGAGACGATAAGCAGCAGGGCTGCGGTAATCGCCGATGGCAGGAAAGGGTCAAACGCTGCATAGGCCAGGACCAGCAGCCCTCCCTTGATCAGCCCTGCGAGGGGAAAGAACGCAGTACTCCTGCCAACATCCCTTCCGGAGATACTGCCACTGAGTCTGACGGGCAGTATGGTCAAAAACTGTAATGCAAGTAAAAAGCCCTTCAAAGTGACTGTACCATCAAAACCCTCGCTATACAGAGTCTGTGTATAAACTACGCTTATTTGTCATTTCCGCAAGTGGAACGAGTCGTAAATCCGTCTTAAAGAACGATTCCGGACATTCATCCTTCGTAATACTACGGAGAACAGGAGCCGGAATGACAGATAGAGAAACCGTGTGCTCAGCCGGTCGTCTCCCCTGTAACCGCCGCCTCCTGAAACGTTGCCATCTCCCTGTATATTTTGAGCCCTGCATCCATCAGGGTCATGGCAAGCGCTGCGCCTGTCCCCTCACCAAGGCGGAGATCAAGGTCAAGGATGGGCCGGAGTCCCATATGCTCAAGCATAGCCCTGTGTCCTGTCTCCTGGGAGTTATGTGCTGCAAAGAGGTAGTCTGCCACAACAGGATTAAGAGACCATGCAATGAGGGCGCCTGCCGTGGATATAAAGCCATCGACTACAACCGGTATACCCCGTGCTGCAGCACCGATACAGAGCCCTGCAATCCCCCCTATCTCGGTACCCCCTACCTTTGAGAGCAGATCAACCGGGTCTTTTGGGTCCGGCCTGTTAAGACTGATGGCCTTCTCTATCACCCCTCTCTTTTTCTTAAGGGCCTCATCTCCTATACCCGTCCCCCTGCCGGTCACCTCGGAAACAGGCCTTCCGGTTATAACAGCAGCTATGGCCGATGAGGGGGTGGTATTGGCAATCCCCATCTCACCTGTGGCAAAAACCTTAAACCCCTTTTCTGCATATTCTCCGGCAAGCTCAATCCCCGCCTCCATGCACCTCAGGGCCTCATCCCTTGTCATTGCAGGCCCTTTTGTCATGTTTTTTGTCCCATGCACGACCTTCTTCTTTACAAGTCCTTCAGAATCCTGAAAATCAAAGTTCACACCAATATCGATAACCACGACCTCAGCACCTGCATGTCTTGCAAGCACATTGATTGCCGCCCCACCACTGAGAAAGTTGAAGACCATCTGTCTGGTCACCTCTGAGGGATAAGCGGAAACCCCCTCCTCGGCCACACCATGGTCACCTGCAAAGGTAAAGACGACCTTCTTCGGTATCTCCGGCATCTCCGTCTCATAGATAGCCACAAGCCTTCCGGCGAACTCCTCGAGTCTTCCAAGACTCCCGGGCGGCTTGGTGAGGTTATCAAGGCGTCTTTGGGCTATTGAATACAGCTCCCGTCTCACGGGTTTGATATGTGACAGTCTCTCCTCAATATTCATGGTGTATCTACCTCCGTGGCAATTAAATTTATACCTTATTATATCCGATTTCCCTGCAGCAGGAGGGCTACCGGGAATTCATGGTAAAATGAGTTAAGAGTTATGGAGTTGAGGAGTTATAACGTTAAGAGTATTTGACATCGGACTTCTGCCGCTTAACCATTGCCATATTTCAGCCACACCTTTATATTCCCGACTCTCTAACTCCGCCACTCCTGAACTCTCTATCTCTTCTTTTACAAGGCTATCCCTTCACCTTAAGCGGTATCCCGCTCACTACCAGATAGACCTCATCTGCTACCCCTGCCACCTCCTGATTCAACCGCCCTGCCATATCCCTGAAGAACCTGGCAAGCCGGTTTTCAGGCACTATCCCCATGCCCACTTCGTTGGAGACTACATACAGTGATGAGTGGGCAGGTGAGTCCTTAAAGTCACTCAGTACGTGGACAAAATTGCTTATTTCTTCTTCAATCAAGGGTTGTGCATTGTCCGGCCGGCTGCCGAAGATATTGGAGAGCCAGAGAGTAAGGCAGTCAACAAGAAGTACGTTGTAGCGGCCGGAAACCCTCCGTATAAGGGCAGGCATGGCTACAGGCTCTTCCAGGGTCTCCCACTCACTCCCCCTCTCCTCCCTATGCTTTTTTATCCGCCCGGACATCTCCTCATCAAGCGGCTCTGCTGTGGCAATATAGGCCTTTTGGCCGGAAACTTTTGATGCCTCGTTCAGGGCAAAAGCGCTCTTGCCACTCCTTGCACCACCAGTGATGAATATGACTTTTGGGGACCAAGTTTCGATCATGTTATTTCCCGGTCTTGTTTGGTAATGGTATTCATATTTTAATATCAAGACTGCAATATGAAATAAAAGATAGCAAACGGGGTTGTCAATAGTCAATCATCCTCGAAAGATTAATGCAGGGTCTTTATTTTATATAGAATACAGGCCTTCTCTGTGTCCCTGTGTCTCCGTGGTTTATTATGCTTTATTTATCGCCCGGTAGAAGGATTGCCAGGCTTGGTGGATGGTAAAACGGCAGTGGAACGTATTATGATATAATTAAATGTTAAATCCCATAAGTGAAAGGGACAAAAAGCGTTCAGTTCAGGTATAATTGAATGAAACAGTTACAGGAAATGGTTTTTTTAAGGGGAAGTAATTTCAGGGCAATCCTGTATCCAGTTATGAGCGGTCTTTTAGTGGCCTATCTCTCAGCCTCTATTATAAATGTGTTCTACCACAAAAGCACTGTCAGGACTGTAAGACAGGGCAGGACAAATCAAGGCTCTGAATTTACCCGCAGTATATCAACCAGCCAGATACTGAAGAAAAACATTTTCGGACTGAAATATGAAGAACCCGGGGGGGATACAAGCGGGAAAGTGGCTGACAATGGTGGAGAGAGCATCAGAAAATACAAGCTTATCGGCACAGTGCTGGGAAAGACAAGGATGGCCTTACTTAAAAAAAACAAGGAATTAAAAATTCTTGTTGACGGACAGTCCCTTGGTGAATATATGCTCAAAAAGGTCTCTTTTGATTCTGTCCTGTTTGAAAATAACGGCAAAAAAGTCACCCTGCGATTTCCAAAATCCAAAAAGACAAAGCCCTCCGGTACGAGACAATCGATCTTCAGAGAGCAGGTTCCTGATGTCAGGCCTCAAACACAGGCTGTGCAGACAGGCACTGATACAGACAGGATCACCATAAAGAGAAAGGAGGCACTCTCCCTTGTCAGGAATCTGAACAAACTCCTCACCACTGTACGCATAGCTCCTTACTATCAGAAAGATGCATTCATTGGATATCAGTTGAGCATGCTCAGAAAAAATTCATTTCTGTATAAACTTGGCCTCAGGCGTGGGGACATTCTAAAGAGAATAAACGGTGAGGATGTCAGTTCTCCCCAAAAGGCGATTGAGCTGCTCTCCAGGATTCAGGATATTACAGCCGTTAATATCGACCTTCTGAGGAAGGGAGAAAAAAAATCCCTCTTTATTAATATAGAGGATTGAGCCGGATAACACTTAATAATATAATACTAAAATTGCAACAGCTATTTATATATAAAAGGAGATTCCTAATGAAGAAATTTCTGAATCCTAAATTGAAGAGTCTGTTCCTCCTTGTTTTCTGCTTTCTCCTTTTCCAGGCCGCTCCCCTGAAGGCAGAGGTCGGAATGAATTTTCAGGAGGTCTCTTTACAGGATTTTGTTGATTTTGTCTCGGAATATACAGGATCCAATATTATCTATAACGCGAGGGATTTAAAAGGGACTATCACCATAAAGGCAAAAAAGGAGTTTACAAAATCAGATATCCTGAGCATTCTGCAGACTGTCTTGAGTATTAACAACCTTGAAGCTGTTACGGAAAAGAATATTATATATATCGTAAGAAGGGCCAAGGTAACAAAATTGCCTTATTCTTTTGAAGGAAAAGCCCGGCCGGGAGAAATCAGTGAGATTAAAAAAGATAAGGAAAATCTGTTGGTCAGTGTTTTTCAGATTGAAAATATAGATGCAAAGCTGCTAACAAAATTCTTCAATCTCACTAAATCGGATTATGGCAGAATTGAAACCATACCGACACTTAATGTCGTGGTGGTAAAGGACAAAAGCGTCAATGTCAGGAGGATGGCCCAGATGATCAAGACCATAACTTCAATGGGAACGGGCATCCGGATAGAGATTATCTCCCTGAAAAATACCTATGCCAGTGAATTTGTAAAGACCATCAAGATGTTCTTTGCAGAACTCGGCAGATCCTCTTATTTACGGATAAAACCGGTTTTCATGGCAGACAGGACATCAAACTCCATAATTGTGGCGGCCCTGCCCAAAGATATGGCCCTTATAAAGCGGATAATCTCCAAGACAGATGTCATGACGGATACGGGAACAACCCCAAGGGTCTTCAAACTCAAGTACGCCATGGCTGAGGATGTGGCAAAAGTGCTGAACAAAATCCTTTCCGGATCGAGGCTTCAAAATAATAAGTTAAAACCACCACGACAGTCGTCCGGTCGCTCAGGTATGAAGGTAGCTGCCGACAAAGCCACCAATACCATATCAGTTGTGGGAGATCCGGAACTGTATGCCCAGGTGGAATCGTTAATAGCAAAACTGGATGTTCCGAGGGACCAGATATTTGTTGAGGCATTAATCCTGGAAACCACCATCGAGGATGGATCCAAGTTCGGGGTGGAGTGGCTTGCGGGTGCAGGAGGCAAGAGCTTCGTTGTAAACTCAAAAAATGTTATTGACCTTCAGAGCCCTGTTTTAGAGGGCAATCCTCCCAACCTTGGGGCCCTTCCCGGAGGGTTTGGTCTGGGGATTCTCGGCAATATTATAACTTACGAGGGCGTGAAGTTCCCCACGCTCAGTGCGCTGGCAAATGCAATAAAGACAGAATCAGGGATTGATATACTCTCAAAACCACAACTCCTTACCCTGGACAATGAAGAGGCAGAGGTATTTGTAGGAGAAAACCGTCCCTTCCTTATCAGCGAAAAGTTTGATGCAAACAACAACCCGATCCAGACATTTGATTACAGGGATGTGGGTATTAAATTGAAGATCCTGCCGCATGTCATAGATGATGATACGGTCCTGTTAAACGTACAGCAGGAAGTCAAAAAGGTGCTCTTACAAGAAGCACAAAGACAACCATAAAACTGCACAACAACACAACGGTGGTGATAAGCGGTCTCATAAAGGATGACATGAGTGCATCAGATACAGGGGTGCCGCTTCTTTCTAAAATCCCGTTGCTGGGCTGGCTTTTCCGCTCCAGGGATACATCCAGGGAGAAGACAAACATGATGGTCTTCATCACGGCAACCATAATAAAAAACAGGCAGGATATGGAAAGCCTCACCCGGACAAAACGGAGGCTATTGAAAGATACAGGCAACGGAGCGATTAAAAAAGAGACTACAAAAAAGATAGAAAAAAAAGGAGTAAAAGAAGAAGGGGTCGGGACAGAAGAATGAATACTTTTGCACCTGACCTTGCCAGTCTGCCCAAAGAGGTCCTGGATCTTTACATGAAATTTCCCGACAGGTCGGACTTCCTGCCGCTTCAGGCCGGCAACGGCAGGTTGACCTTTCTTGTAAGTTCGGAGGATGGAATCAGAAAGGCATCCTTTGTGTCTCTCTGTTGCAAGTCCCCGGGAAGTTTCAGGTTTGTGCCGCAAAAAACACTGCTTGAGATAGCTGAAAAGTTTTCCTTTGTCTTTGAAGAAGATGTAGATCTGAATTCAGAAGGTGAGACTATCTCTTCCGATGAGTATGATATCCTGAGTGGTGTCCATGAGGATGCACCTGTGGTCAAGCTCGTCAATCAGAGCATTATGAGCGCAATCAGACTCGGGGCCAGTGATATTCATATAGAGGGAAGAGAGGCAAATCTCATCATCAGGTTCAGGGTGGACGGCAGACTGAAGACAGTGAAGGCCATCGATAAAGGTCTTCTCGAACCCCTGATTGCCCGTATAAAAGTAATGGCGGATATGGATGTGGCAGAGACCCGCAGACCCCAGGACGGCAGGATAAATATCCAGTTCGGCACCAAGATGATAGATATAAGGGTCTCGATAATCCCGACTGCCAAAGGTGAAAAGGCGGTACTCAGGCTTCTGAGCAGGTCAGAGACAGCCCTCAAGCTTGAGCTGCTCGGCCTTGATGAATCACACGTAAAACTTCTCCAGAGGCTTCTCAAGTCTCCAAGCGGCATAATCATGGTTACAGGACCAACCGGCAGCGGCAAGACCAGTACACTCTATGCCTCCATACTCGAGATTCAGAATGATGCGGTAAACATAGTAACCATCGAAGACCCTGTTGAATACAGAATAGACGGAATTGCACAGGTCCAGGTCAATCCCGCTACGGGAGTAACCTTTGCCAGGGCCATCAGGACTTTTTTAAGACAGGACCCTGATGTTATTCTGGTGGGTGAGATCAGGGATGAGGAGACAGCTGAGGCAGCCATACAGGCATCACTTACCGGTCATCTGGTACTTACCACCCTTCATACGAGTGATGCTCCAACGGCAGTAGCAAGACTTGTGGAGATGAACATTGAGCCCTTTCTCCTCTCAAGCAGCCTCCTGCTTGTTATCGGGCAAAGACTGGTGAGGAAGGTATGCACTGAGTGTAAAGAGGAGGCAACCCTGGAAGACGAGATCAGGGAGATATTTCTGAAAAAGGGATTTGACATAAAGGAATATTTCAGGGGTAAGGGTTGTGAAAAGTGTTTTGGTACCGGATACAAGGGGAGAATCGGTCTTTTCGAATTTCTATTACTTGACGATGAAACAAGAAAACTTGTTATGAGAAAGGCCAGTTCCACGGAAATCAAGACCCTTGCCATCAAAGAGGGCATGAAGACCATGTTCGCCAATGGTGTTGAATTAATCCAGGAGGGCACTACAACACCGGAGGAGGTTATAACTGCCACAACGCAGTAAATGAGCAAAACGACCAATGGCCATATATAAATATAAGGGATACGATCCTGCGGGGAAGGAAGTCAACGGCGTGGTAGAGGCTCCCACCAGGGCCATAGCTATGAAGGGCCTCAGGGACGAGACAATTCTGCCCTATCTGATTGAAGAGATTGGTGAGAAAAAAAGAAAATGGAAGCTCTTCTTCCAGATAGGTATAATGCTGAAGAGCGGTCTGCCGCTTATAAAGTCACTCGATATAACCATGAGGCACCGGGAGCAGAAAGGGTTATCTCACATTCTCAGTGCCATAAAAAAGCATGTATCGGAAGGCAAGAAATTCTCGGAGGCCCTTGCCGACTATCCTCAGGTCTTTCCCGATGTCTATGTGAATATGGTCAGAATAGCAGAGGCGACCGGCGGGCTGGCAGACGTTCTGCTGAATATTGCAGAGTACGAAGAGAGGAAGAAGGAGCGGGAAGGAAAGATCAAGAGCGCCCTTACCTATCCCCTTGTGGTCGGCCTGATAGGCAGCGCAGTGGTTGGATTCCTCCTCGGATACGTTGTTCCGAAGATGGAAAAAATATTTCAGTCTGTAAAAATAGATCTGCCTTTTTCAACCACCATGCTGATAGCCATCGGCTCGTTCCTGAGAAACTACGGGCTGCTTCTGAGCATACTCTGTGGGATTCTGATAATTGTCGGCGTCAGGGTGTATAGAAACTCTGTGCCGTTAAGAAAGAAGGTTGACAGACTGCTCATCAGTGTGGAAGTGCTTCGCAAGGCGGTAATGGCAAGGATTTCCGAACTCCTCGCCTTTCAGCTCAGGGAAGGCATACCGCTGGTGGCCGCCCTTAACGGTTGCAGGGGGGTAGTGAATAATCTCCTGATAAAGGAGGAGATGCAGAGGCTCGCACTTGAGGTTGAGAAAGGGAAGCCCCTTTCCGAGGTTCTGAAAGACTCTCCGGTTTTTGATGAAATGTTACTGGCAGCGGTGCTTACCGGAGAAAAGACCGGGGAGCTTGCCGGCTTTCTTGAGAGGATGGGCTATTATTACAGAAAGGATGTAGAGAAGATTATGGGGAGGCTTACGTCCCTGGCAGAACCTGTGTTTATACTGATCCTGGGGCTTGTGGTCGGCTTTATAGTGGTCTCGATAATGACGCCGTTGTTTGAGATGAATCAACTTGTAAAGTGACTGTATTTTATAAACAGACTTTAAAGAACAAACTTAAGGAAAGGAGAAAGAGATGAGATACACAAAAAGAGAATCCGGGTTTACCCTGATAGAACTCATGGTCGTTCTGGTTATCCTTGGCATCCTGGCCACATTCCTGATGCCGAAGATACTTAACAGGCCGAATGAGGCAAGGATAATAAAGGCAACGAACGACATCAGGGCCATTGAATCCGCCCTGCAGCTCTACAAGATTGACAACGGAAGTTATCCAACCACAGAGCAGGGGCTTATAGCGCTTGTGAAGAAGCCCGACGTTGAACCCATCCCCAGGCACTACCGTAACGGTGGCTACCTGGACTCTGAGTCAACCCCCCTTGACCCATGGGGGAATGAATACATATACAGGAGTCCCGGAGAAGGGGACAGGGAATATGAGATCATCAGTTTCGGAGCAGACGGTAAGGAAGGCGGTGAGGGGGTGGATGCAGATATCAGGAGCTGGGAGATAAAGTGAGAAACCGCAATGGTTTTTACCTTTGTGGAGATTCTCGTAGTAATGCTTATCCTCTCGATAGGACTCTTTGTGCTTGTACCCAGGCTGGCCCCGCGGATTCTTGAGCCAATGTCTCCTTTAAAGAAAATGGTCGATTCCGTAATCACAAAGGCCCTTAAAAAGGCCGGAGAATCCGGGAGGGCCGAAGAGATTACCTTTATCATGGGCAGCGGGAGTTTCCGTATGGAAGACGAGGAATTCAAGCTCCCTGACGG
>QIJG01000046.1 GCA_003232715.1 Nitrospirota bacterium | reverse complement strand
GTTACAACCTGCTTTTCTGTAACCTCGAGTTACTAACAATTCTAAACCCTCATTCACGTCTGTTTTTCTCGTTGTCAAAGAGCGGTTTTCCTAATAATTTCAATACGTTACATTACGTCCTGTAACCTATCCCTATTTTACCTCTTTTTAAAAGTTCCGTTAACCCCTTATAAAATATAGACTTTTTTGTCTTCTGTTACTTTCCCTCGGCCTATAACCTTTACTGTTGTCTTACATTTGGCACATAGTGTATAAATCCTCAGGCTGTCATCTTCTGAAACAAATTTTGTAACTCGTGAAGTCATTTTTTTCAACAGGTTATTATCAAGATTGCACATTTTGTCAAGTGTGTAGACCTTACCCCATCAACTTGTACAATAGAAAAAAAGCTGGTAACTGTCGGCAGGTTACTTGTTAACCGGCTTCCGAAACAACAACCCCAAGGCCAAGTTCTTTGAACAACATCCTCAGTGTTTGCATACTTTTGACTCCATCATCCCATATTCACTAAGGCTGAATGACTTTGGTTCGTCTTCAGCTAATATTGACCCAGGTGTCCAGAAAACACCAGAATGGACAAGCTTACGTCCGAAGCCCTTTTTATCTTTTGTGTCAAACTCCCTGCCGACTACAGGTTCAATATCACCTTTGAACTTCAAACTGTTAATAATAGCCACATGAGCGGGAATCGGTTTGTTTGACGGTACAGTAATCTCAGGTCTATCCGTATCAAGCTCCAGTGGATAATCAAACAACTTGTTTCTATGCGTTGTAGCTTCGCGGTCGTCCAGCAGCAGACTCCCCCACCCATACTTTCTGTCCCCGCCTACACAAATTTCTTTGATTGCATTTTTCATATTTTCCAAGCCAAACTCCCGACCATCTACTTTGGTTCCATCTTTAATAAAGACATACCCTACAAAATAGACAGGACTCTGTTCCTTTGTTTCTTCATCCATGACAACAGGTGCGATAAATTCTGATTCATGCAATGATTCATCCTCAGCCGTATTGCTGTCAGGTAGGACAGCGGTCTGGCCGTAGGATTTGATGAAAAGGCTTTCGAACTCGGATTCAGCGCAGCCACCATATTTCAGGCCATCATCAGTAAATTCAGGCAATAAAGGGACATCGGGATCAAGAGCAGGGTAAAAGTAGCTGAGCAGGACATTGGTTCTTAATAATTCTCCATATTTCTGGTAGGCCGCTGGATTCTTTTCTTCACCAGTCCTTGTCAGATTGGCTGTGAACGCACCCCACATAGCTTTACCGGTGATATAATAACGTGTGAGCTTTATATAACCGAGTGTATGCCAGCCGATATGGATTGGACTTTTTGCCTGATAGACCAATCTGTAAGCTTTCCAGCCCATTATTCACCTGCCTTGGCTGAAGGCTCTTCTTCCGTTGACTTGGTTAAAGCCTTTGCATGATAGCGGGCATAAACAAGAGTGCGTTCAAGAAGTTCCTTGGCAAAAAGTAGTTCGTCTAATTTGCCTGATAATTTTTCTCTGATCGCTTTTAATTGGTCTATTTCTCCATCAAAAAGGTGTTTTAGTATTCCATCTTCTTGTAGAAAGGCAAAGGCTTTCTCTTTAATTCCTCCCGCCTTTGATGCACACCAAAGGAAAAAGGCATATACGCCATCTTCTTGAAGTACGCCGAGAGATTTTGTGATTAAGGTCTCGTCATTATTCACTGCGTCCGCTATCGTATGGCCCCACTTAGCACATTTCATATCAAGTATTTCCATTGCATTATCCTCCCATATTCAGGATTCTTAACCTGCCCATTCCTCGTGTGTTCATGCCGCCAACACCGAGGTGTTCAAGATAGGCAAGCCCTTTTTCAACATTACTATTAACCCAATTCACATCAGCCTTAATAGCAGGATTTATCACAATTTCTTTCCCGTCCACCCTGAAATATTCCGGCTTGTTATAAACCACATCAAACCACATAACTGTCGCTCTTGGAATAGCCTCATATGTATAAAGTGCTCTATCCTCAGCAGCCCCTGTGGCGGGGTCTATGGCAACAGATGTGCGCACTTCAAGGTTGTCATTGACTATACGGGAGAAGAGCTTGTCGGAAACGAGTACCGCCCTATTAACTATTTCAGCAGATAAATGTGGAATAGGGTTTTTTATTGGACTTAGCTTTTTTTTGTTCTTAAGTAGTAGCCAGCCTAAGTTTAAATTCTTATCAACTTCCACTAAATCAGTCTGGATAAACTCATCATTATCAAGACTGCCTTGATGTTCAATTGTTATACTCTGTGATTTTAGTGTCTCACAAAAATCATTCAATACAGAAGGACATGTAATCCATACAGGCCCTATCATTGAGTGAACAGGGAAGAATAAAATCCGTGCATCGTAAAACTGTACAAGACCCTGAAATGAACTGCCGCTTTTTCTTGAAAAACCAAACGAGACACAAACCTCACAATCATGCTGACCGCAGTGTCCATCGCCGCCATCAGCACCTTTACCAGCACAACTATAATACTCAGGTATTGGTTGACTGTTTGAATCTAACTCTGAGTTGCCATCTTTATCCTTTTTAACTACAGGATTACCGGATTGATCACGTTTCATCGTTTGATATTTTTGTTTTTTTAAATCATCTGGATTTTCACATTGCACCGCCATTGCCGTATATGCCCTTGTCACACCGGCAATGCTTGAACCTGGAATTTTTGGCAAGTTCGTCCCCGGCTCCCTTGTAATCGTGTTATCCACCCTTCCAAGCCTGTAGCCACCAGTGCCGATATGTACAGGATCAAGGGTCATTGCAAAATACGTCTTCTTTTTAAAAGGTTCAGCCATTTCATCCCTCCTTTATTTTTTGTCTATTCTTTCTTTTAGTATTCCGAGATAAAGTTCAAGTGTATCAAAAAACAATCCATTCTCAATTGTTTCCATAAGAGACACGTATAGTTGGCTATCGTTGTCAATGGAAAACTCCTTCTGGATAGAGCAAGCAACAAGGTCTTTCCAGGCAGGCATACCACCCGGATTATCCTCTCTAACCCACTCCTGGTATTTTGTAAGCCAGAGAGATTGAAGATTTCTGAGTTTAGTATCGGTAATTCCCTTTAGCTGTTGCCCCGGAAGAAGTTCAGACCAGAGACAGATAATCTTCTGTCCAAGCTCATCGAGCAGAAAAGGTTTAGACCTGAAATCAGCTACATTTGATTTTCTTCTGTTGCTTCCATCCAGTTTTATGTCATATCGCCTTGTGTTTGAATCAAGGAATTCAAAGTCGTAGTAGTTTGGGTAGACTCCGACTTTATAACCCTTTTTAATCTTAGTGAAATGAACTAGATCCCCTAAAAAAGTTTCAAAACAGGACGTTTCTTTCTTGTGTTTATTATCTTCACTATCTTTTACGATCAAATATGGATGAAAAAAATCCATACTTTCAGTTCCCAAAGAACAATTCACCTGCCATTGAATATTATTTTTAAAATTAACCGTTACTACCCCTTCATTAATCTGAACATCGTCCTTAATTTCCCATTCTTCTTGCCTGTTCCAGTACTCAAGATTAATATTCTCGAAATTGCTCAGCATTCTTCTGCCTGAGTCAAGGACTACGAACATGGGCATCTTCTCTGGAAAGAATATGTTGCCAATACTGAAAGGAAGCCTGCCGATTACCTTGCCAAAGTGTTTTTTGTATTGCCTGTAAATATGCTCAGACAAGTCAACCGCCTTATCCGCAGGTACAAGAGCCATAAGAGTATCAGGGGTTGTTGTAATAATTCTGAAGGGATAAGTCTCTCCTTTATCCTGCAGGATCTCCCTTACAAACAGCTCTTTAACTTCACCTCGATCTTTATCAAACTCAGAGGTGATAATCTTAATCTTTTTCTTTTCCCACTCTTTTTCTATCTTTTCAAGGTCAACGTTTTGATAGCCTCTGTTAACCACAAAAACATCCATGCCATCCCTGAATATCTCTATTGCCTTTCCATTAATCTCTGCCTTATAAATTGCGTTTTCCTGCAAAAGATATCTATTAGGGTTGTCAACTATCAGCTTTATGCGGTTGAAGGGTAATAAAATATCCTCAGCTTCAAGATTATCCAGTTCAAGAACTTCCCCGAGGAAATCCCTCGTTGTATTCCAGACATTTAACAATCGTGACGGTGTATGGTTTTTTGTTAAAAGAAAATTATAGATGTCTGGAGAGTTTCCAAATCTTCCCTTGATATCAAGGGCTTCTTCTTCGCTAATGTCTTTTATCCATTTTTGAAATTCTCTCCAATCAGGGGCCTTCATTTCACCACCATGTCTATCGAATAAGAACGAGATTGCTTTTGCGAAATCAGTATCTTTTTGGTTCAGGCAGATATCTATCTGTTTTTTAATTTTTTCATAATCATATTGAAAATTCTTTGTGTTCTTCCCATCTTCATCCGTAACAAATTTTTTCTGGATTATCTTTTTTCGCTCCCCGTCCCTTTCTTTTAAGTCTTCAATCTCCTCAAGATGTTGCAGTGCTTTTTTTAAACTCCTGCCTTCTTTTACGAATAGTGTCCATATCATATCCCCCTTTAGCCATGGCTCAAGAGAAAACCTTGCCACAACTAAGGCAAGTCTACGGTTTTTGTCAGCAATCTCACTACTAAAGATACTCTGATTGATATCACGACCCTTTTGAGCGAGTATTCTTCTTTCCCTGCAAACCTTACAAAGGTTCTGTTTTTCGCTTACAACAGGTCTCTTCTGACATATACTACATACAAGACTTTTATCATTCTTTTCCCATTCTCTCATCCACGATAATTTGCTCGTTGAACTCACATGCGGATATTTTGATTTGCTTCTTACATCATCTATACTTTTAACAATTTCCATAATGAAGCTGGTGTTTTTAACCCTGTCTGAAACAACAGGTTGAATTTCTCCGCCCGTAATATCATCCGCAATTTGATTAATCTCATCATTTATTTCTACCAATAGGTCTTTGTATTCCTTTGCAAATTCCATGATTGCGGGTACGATAAAATATACTCCATTGTCATCATCATAAACATTCATTCCGATGGGATACTTATATTCAATAACCTCTTTTACTCTGCCTTTTAGTTTCTTGATTATTTCCTTTCTTGCGACAATATCTCCTATCTTATGCCCTTTGGAAATAAAAGACATGCCGTCCCAGCCGAATCCAATGAGGGCGAATTTTGCAGCTTTAATTTCCTGCAATTTCTCTCCATATATCAAAAAGTGGAGAAAAAATACCTTTGTTAATGCTGTTGTAACATAAGAATGTTGCCAGAGTGTTATGTCGTTTACAGGTCTGCAAGTATCGGTAAGGGCACATTTAAAGGCTTGCTCCGCAGCATTAAATATCGCAGTCCTTTCTTCAGGACGATAGTTTTTCAGATATAAAGGTATCAGGCTGTTTAAACTACAATAGAGTATCTTCCTTCTATCATCAAAGCTATTTACAGGGGCTGCGGTCTCATAACCAAAAACTGTAGAACTAAATGTTATATCCCTATCAAACTGTTCCATTGCCATAAGTGGATTGTTGCGGTCGTAAGCACTGTCTACACTATCGCCCAGCTTTAAAAATTTCGCGATTTCATCAACAGGCTTGGTGTGCTGGTGCATGATCTCCTTCAAAGAAATCTCTGTCTTTACCTCTAAACCATTTATCCATATATCTTTCACACCAGCATATAAACTTATATTTTTATCCAGACAGTCTCTCAGTGCGCTGACAGTCGCGCTTTGTAGCAACAAATCATTATCAAAAAACTTATTATCATGTGGGTCTGTCATCCCCTTCTTTTTTTGCCAGCCCTTACGGTAAGTTATAAATTCTGAAGATAATTTCCCTGTATCATGAAGTAGGCCTGATAATTCTAAGGTTAGAATCAAATTTCTGTACGTCTGAAGTTTCTCTTTCAGTGTCATCCTGTTACCTCGTTATTCAACAAAATGATAGCAGTTGATATCACTTCTTCAAGTCCGCTAAAGTCTGAAAAATCTTTTTTAGGAAGGTCCATCCCCTTAATATTGAGTTGCCCTGAATCAAGTTTGTCCTTCACAACCCCAAACCCACTGCTTTTCTTTGCAGAAAACCCGTAGGTCAACATCATCTCTTTGATGGCAGTGCAAATTAGTTCCAGGTCTTTAGCAACCGCTTTCTTCACCTCGCCCTCTTGCCTTCCCATGAGGTCAAAAGGAACATAAAGAAGGCTGAAAATTCCATCTGCATCCACGGGTACACTTTCAATATAGAGCGGATTCTTACCTGCCTTTGTATTTCTGTTATGTGGATTTATGACTTCAAGTCCAATTTGGTCAAAAAAGGTTGGGTAGAAATTCAAACGCCCTCTTTTAAATTCTTCTTTATTACCCTTTTCATTACCAAATAATCTAATGATTTCTTTGTTATCTTCCGTCTTGGGGTCTTCATCAATTAATCCAGCGTTTTTTCTCATAACCCATCGCATATTCCCCTTCCATGAACTTCCTGAAACCATTGGAACTTTGAAGACTTTGTCTTTTCGGACAGGATTTTCATGGATATAAAATGCTTCATCGTCTCTGGAAATATACGGGGTTGCAAGTGTAAATTTGAATTGGAGGAAGACAGAGTAAGGAGGTAGCAGAGAAGTATCTATTTTGGGAACTCTGAAGATTTCGAAAAAATCTAAAAGGCTGTGCCTTGCAATGTCCTCTTTTATTCTTACCTTACCCTCTCTGTATTGCAGTTCAATATGTCTATCTCTAATAAATTTAACGACCGATGGCTGCCTCTCTTCTATATATAGAGCTGATAATGCTTTCCAATGACTGCCAAAATAGGGGGTTGAATTATATACTTCATCCCATTTTCTTTTTAATTCTAGGCTTTTTTGATCTTCAAGAATAGCTTTTTCTTTCTCTAAGCTTATAATTTTAGATTTTAAACTCTTGTTTCTCTTTAATGTTTTTATCTGTTCTTTCGTTTTTACAATTTTTTTATCTAACGTATCAATTGTTTCACCTAATGGCCTGAATTTATTAGTTATGTCGATAAAATAATCAAAGTTCATCCAACACCTCCATACCACAGATTATTTTTTTGCTAAGAGAACTATAATCACCTTCAAGATGTTCGATTACTAATTTGACTACCTCTTTTAGTTCATGTTTCTTTGAATAACCATAGCATCGTCTAACACCCGATATTAAGTCCGACTCGGCATGTGTATTACCTTTTTTTATTTTCGCATCAGGTTTAATGCCATGAAAAGAGAATATCTTTTTGCTAACTTCCTGCTTACCACCAAGCCATATCTGCAAACTGCCAGTCCGAGTTTTGTAATTTTTAAAGGGATGGGTTTCATCTCTATTGACAATTATGTTATGTCTTTCTCTATCAATACATAAACCTTTCACAAACCAGAAGTTTCTTAAGTCAGGCCAATCTTCTGAATGAGTTTTGTTAGTGAAGTCTTGAAGGTAACCATCAATCATTTCTTTGGTATCACCATAATAAATTCTACCGGAAGGAATTTTAGATATATCAATTCCGTTCGCGTCTTTTGACCTACCAATAACCCCATAGTCATAATGCCTGCCTTCTCCATAGTTTAATACGTTTTTGTAATCTATTTCAGAAGGTTTAAAAATAGTTTTCCCACCTATCGCGCCATAGTCAACAATAAGCTTTAAGGTTATTTTCAGCAAGCTTATTTCTGCCGGGTCAAACTGTTTTATTTCAATAAATTCAATAAGAAATTGATCTTTCCTATCTAATTGATTGGTTTTAATCCTGCCCTTTTCATCTTTTATCCTTAAAATAAACTTTCCGCTCCAACCGGTGCAGCCGAACATATTGCAGGCAGGACAGATTTTCTTTAATTCTTCTCTCAAATTCTTTGTTTTCTGAAATGATTTTGTATCAAAAGAGCACTTTTCATTTCCGTTCTTACTTGCTGGATTACAGGCATCACAACCAAGACTGCGAATCAATACCTCATACCACCACCGTATTGACCCCTTTATTCCTGTTACGTGGAGCTTGTCATTTTTCCCCTTTACCCCACCAGTCCAAACTGGTGTCAACGCTTTCAATTTAAATTCCATTCTATTCCTCCCTTCCTCACATCATGCAGCAACGCCCCAAAGATTACAGTCTGATATTCTCTCTGATTAAACTCTTCCATTAGCTTACCTCTTTCATTTATCAGATAACTCCCCCACCCCCTCTTAACCTAAGAGGGGGGCTTTTCTCCTTCACCTTAAGGACCGAGGGCGCAGAGTGTCCTCAACAGCTTCGCATAAAACTTCGGCTTTTCTCCTCCGCCTTAAATAAGGGGGACCGTGGGGGTTACCTCATACCTGCCCAGCCCGAAACCCGTCCCCTTGCCAACATGCAAAACCTCTCCCGCCCTGATTAAATCCATAAACGGCCCTCTCAAATGTTATCCCTCCGACAAAGCCCCCCATGTTCATCCTGGTCTTCTGCCTTGCCGAGTATCTTTCCCACTCGTGCCACCTCAGGCCCCGGCCCGAGACTTTGACTCCCTCGGCCTCCTTGATTATTCCGCTGAAATCCCATTCTGAAGGGTCTCCGTTGCAATGAAAATAATATAGCAGCGAGAGCCTCCGCAGGAGGTTTCTTACAAGGATATGAAACTCAAGGTCAAGGGTGAGGTGTCCGTTGTATACAATTCGTGTTGGGGTCAGGAAGCGGAGAGTTATGAGCTTGGTGATATCAGTATCCTTATTCAATAAATCAGGCTCAAGAGACAGGACACTGTGCTTAAATGTTTTGAGGGTTTTGGTTTTGGAATCATAGATGGTCTCTTCATTGCAGCCAACATCCCCTAATTCAAACTTTCAAAGGCATAGATGAAATAGGGGAGGTAGTCTATTGCCCTGCCTATAAGGGTAAGGCCGAAGGTTAACTCATCCTCGGGGGTATAGCCCCTACGTTGTCCAGCCGGGGGCTCAATGATAAACGGATGGGGGGCTGAGATATATTTGCGCATTATTTTTGTATCTGCGGATGGAGGGGTCTCAAAGATATATGAATAGACACATTTCTCTTTAAGCAGACAGTCGGTACACTCCCTGCTCTTTATGGCGCAGACCACTCGCCTGAAGGCATGGCCGAACCCTCCCCTCAGGGTGGAGCCCTTGTAGGAAGGCAGCAGCATGGGCTCCAGCGGTCTTATTTTAAAGCTGAAAGATGCGGTTTTGACCTGCGTAAAGCCCCCTCGTATCAATTACGTGTTGTGCGGACACAGC
>QIJG01000119.1 GCA_003232715.1 Nitrospirota bacterium | reverse complement strand
GGTGGGCTGTGGTGACAGTTTTGTAATAACCATCACAGATGGAGAACCGACACAGGATAGAAGCGTCCCAAATCCTCCTAAAGGATTTAATCCAACTTATGCTGATGGTACAGGCCCAGTGCCTGGCTGGAAAACAGGGGCTTATTTCTGGCTGGACAAATTAAAAGGCTCCCACTATATTGATGACGTTGCCCTGTGGAGTCATGTAAATCCGGACAACTCTTATAGGGATCTGAGGGCTGACCTACCCAAGGAACAGTACCTCACCAACTACTTCATCTATGCCAATTTCGGTGATGGGACACCCGATGCCAGAAGACTCCTGAACTGGCCTGACTCCAGCAATACCGCTCCTTATATAAACAAACCCAGTCCCAATGCAGGAGGGGCTGCAAGGAACGGAGGGTTTATAGAATCAGGCACCAATTATCTCCCTGATGTTACAAGTGAGTATGACAGCAACCCGAAGGACGGAAGCAACGATAACTTCTTTGAAGCAAAGACCGGAGATGAGCTTGAGACAGCCCTGCTTAAGGCGCTCTATAATATACTGGCACAGACAGCATCAGGCACGGCACCGGCCTTTACCGGCTCAAGGGGTGCCGGCAACGGCATGATCTACCAGGCATCTTTTTACCCTGAAAGGGTCTTTGACGTAGCAGGAGTAAAAGTGAAGAGGCAGTGGCTGGGCTACCTGAAGGCCTCGGAGGTGGATACCGACGGCACTGTTGATGCTACTCCACTATGGGAAGCCGGGGAGAAACTCTGGGAGAGAGACTCTTTAAGCAGGACGATTTATACCACTACGGATAATAATAAGGATAATAATAATCTCCTTGTTTTTTCTGCTACCAATGCCTCAGGACTTAAGGATTATCTCAGGGCAAAGGACAATACAGAGGCAAGGAATATTATCAACTGGATACGTGGAGACGACCTCAGCGGGGTAACCGACTCAGGCCATACTGACGGATACAGGTCAAGGAAGGTTACCATTGGCAGCACGGAAAATACATGGAAACTTGGAGACATTGTCTACTCATCCCCGACACCTGTCGGCACTCCCGAGGAAAACAATGACAGACGCTATAAGGACATCTCATACACAAGCTTCTACAGAAAATATAAAAACAGGAGAAATGTTGTCTATGTCGGAGCCAATGACGGCATGCTCCACGCCTTTAACGGGGGGTTCTCTTGCTATGACAAAAGCACTACCAAGGCCAGATATACGTATGCCACAGCCCGTGACAAAAATGGAAACTGTATAGCAGGAGGGACTGCCCTCGGTAAGGAACTATGGGGATTTATACCTGAACAGCTCCTTCCGCACCTTAAATGGCTGACAAATTCCAACTACACCCATGTCTATTATGTTGATCTGAAGCCGAAGGTTACGGATGTACAGATATTTACTCCGGGTACCGACCACCCCAAAGGATGGGGGACCATACTCATTGGCGGCATGAGGCTTGGGGGCAAGCAAATCAGCGCTGTGATTGACGGAAAGAAAGAAACGTTTTACTCAGCCTATTTTGCCTTTGATATAACCAACCCGGAAAAGCCACCAAAGCTCCTCTGGACATTTACAGACCGGGATTCAAACTCTGATGGGGTTCCTGATCTGGGCCTCGGGCTTACAACCTCTTATCCGGCAGTGGCAAGGGTCAAGATATCAGATGCCGATGACCTCTGGGTCATGATTGTCGGCTCCGGCCCTACTGATTTTGATGCAGGCTCCAACGTAAGCAGCAACCAGACTGGCAAGGTCTTTGTTGTTGATCTGAAGACCGGCAATCTCTTGAAGTCCTTTGACACAGGTGACACTAATGCCTTTATGACAGACCCTATCGCTGTTGATGTCAACCTCGATTACAAGGTCGATGTTGCATACATAGGAGAGGCTTATGGGTCTGGAACTGCATTGAAAGGCAATATATACAGGCTTGTTACGGAAAACAGCACGGATGTCAGTACCTGGAAACTCTCAACCCTCATGTCTCTATCCGGCAATAAGCCGGTAACATCCGCGCCATCCGCAGCACTCGACGGGAAAGGGAACATGTGGGTCTTCTTCGGCACAGGCAAGTTCATCGGCTCAGACGACCTGTTGACCTCGGATGCTCAGGCCTTCTACGGCATAAAGGATATATGCAAGCCCTGGCAGGATGATTATACATGTACAGATACGGATACGGTGTCAGACCCTGACGATCTCTATGATGCATCTGCAATAGTGGTTACTAAAGGAGATGAGACGGAATGGTCGGATATCCTTGCCCAGGCAAACGCTAAAGATGGCTGGGTCATCAACTTCCCCCGCAGCGGTGAGCGTGCATTCGCAAAACCGGTTGTGCTCGGAGGTCTTGTCATCTTTACCTCCTACATACCGGAACAGGACATCTGTAGTAATGGCCAGGGAGATGGATACCTCTGGGCTGTCTATTATGAAACAGGTACAGCCTACAAGAAACACCTTTTTACAGACGACATAGCGAAAAACCCCTCTACTGTAAGCAGAACAAGATATCTCAAAAAGGGTTTTGCAGGTGTCAGCGCCATGGTTACAAGGGGCGGTTCACTTAAGGCATTTGCCCAGACCTCGGTAGGTGCAGAAATTCCGATAGAAACAAAAACGCCCTTTGGCTTAAAAAGCGGTATCGCAGGCTGGAAGACAGGCGAGTGCCGGCAGTAGGTAGCGTGTGATTTACATGCAGATTAAACTCCCCCTTCAGGAAAAAGGGGGAGTTTTACTCCTCACTAAAAGAAAACAAGACGTAATATCCCGCACATCAGGAAAAGACAACTAAGTTATGCTAAAATAAATCTGATGATGAAAACAATAGTCCTGGCACTAACACTTCTTTTGATCATAGCCTGTGGCAATGCTGAACAGGAAAAAGCTGTACAAGCGCCACAGCCTCAAAAAAAATGTCTTTACACGATTAAATTAATGCCTGAGGATGCAACAAGAAACAACTCGATCACAGTATACGTACGGGGAGCAAACCCCAAAAACCTGAGCTACCAGTGGCTTGTAAACAAGACTGAGGTCATAGGGGCCAATGGTCTTGTTCTCAAATACTCCGGACTCAGAAAGCACGATGAGGTACGCGTAAAAGTCTCAACTAAAGAGAGCGGAGAATGTCTTTCCGACCCTTTGGTTATTGCCGATATTCCTCCAAAAATCCAGTCAGCCCGACTCCTGCCCGAAAACCCCCGAAAAGGAGACGACCTGCATATTGCAATAAAGACATTTGACGGAGACGGTGATGACGTAACAGTTGATTACGAGTGGCTCATAAATGGTGAGAGCGTACCGCAACAGGCACTTGATGCCAATAGATTGAATGGCAATTTTATAAAAAGAGGAGACCGGGTTTCGGTAAAAATAACCCCGTCTGACGGAGAAACAAACGGCCTTGCAATAACCCTTGAAACCCTTGTTGTCAATTCACCACCGGTTGTCTCTGATGAACTGGGAACAGAATTTGACGGCTCTCTATACTCGGCTAAAATCAAAGCTTTTGACCCTGACGGCGACAGGCTCACCTATACACTTAAGCAGGCTCCGAAGGGTATGACGATTAACTCGGAAACCGGCGTTATAACCTGGTTGGTAACACCTGATGACAAAGGAAAGCACGACATAACAGTGTCGGTAAAAGACGGTCACGGCGGTGAGATCATCCTGCCTTTTACCACCACGATAGGCTTTGCTAAGCAGGAAGGGTGAAAGGAGACAAAGATGTCAGCCACTGTTGCAATAGCGAAAAAAAGAAGATTAACCGGCTCAGATTATGAAAAGCTGCCCGAAGGCGCACCATACCAGTTAATAGGAGGGGAGCTCGTTATGACGCCGGCGCCTGTGCCTTATCATCAGATAGTTTCAAGAAATATCGGGTTTGAACTTTTATTGTTTGTCAGGGAAAAAGACCTCGGAGAAGTCCTGCACGCACCGATAGATGTATTTCTGTCAGATACAGAGACTTATCAACCCGATATAATTTTTATTTCAAAAGAAAGACTTGATATTATCGGAGAGAAGAAGATAGAGGCAGCTCCTGACCTGGTAATGGAAGTTCTATCACCTGCTACAGCTTACTACGATCTGAGATATAAAAAACATATTTATGAACAATTCGGGGTTAGGGAATACTGGATTGTCGACCCGATAGAGAAGAGCATTGAGGTTTATGAAAACTCCGGCAAGGAGTTCACACTGAAAGACAAGGTGCGGGAAAAAGGCAGTATAACCTCAAAACTTCTAAAAGATTTTTCAATCAACGTCAAAAAGATTTTTTAACCTGATTTATTCCCCTACCCTCCTTTCTCCTGATAAATTCTTACTGATAACCGTTTACATAAACTATGAATCAGATTCCATAATCCTTTCTGCTGTAACAACAAACCCCCTGAAAAACAAGCAAAATTATTTTGGTATTGATTTTGCAACACCTCATACTACAAGAATAACTCACACATATTATAGAGAAAACAATGGAAAAACAATTTAATTCATATTCATCACCAATCACAAACAAAAAAGGGGTTACCCTTATTGAGGTCCTTGTAGCGCTTGTAATCCTGACAGTCGGCATGACGAGCGTTGCAATGATGCAGTATATGGCAGTGGCAGGCAATGCATTCGGAAGAGAGACGCAGATTGCATCGGAATTGGGCCAGGAGTTATTGGAAAGAATGCGGTCTACTCCTGTAAGGGACGATACAGGCGCCGTCAACAGCCTATTTGTAGCCTACACTCACCCGACAGAGGATGACGATACAACCCTGCAGAACCCCGTTGGTTCAGGAGACGCGGACTACGACCCTGTAACAAGAGCGGGGGGAATGACTTTTACCAGGATATGGTGGGTGGAAGATGATTGCAGAAGCGTGGTCATAAACGACCCGGTTCCTAATGCACTTGTATGTACCCCTGCCCCTCCGGACGCATGTGCTGACGGTGCCGCTATGAACAATGTAAAGGCACTTGCAGTCAGGGTATGCTGGACCGACAAAAACGGCGGTAATCATTCAGTCACACTTAACGGAGCTAAATGGGATGAAACAGCAACGCCATAAAAGAGAGTTAAAGCGCACGGAACAAAACGGCTATTCGCTCGTTGAACTACTGGTCGTTATCGTCATCAGTTTGATAATAACAGGCGCTATTTATTCATCATATATATCCCAACAACGTTCCTTTACGGCACAGGACCAGGTCACTGAGTTGAACTCTACATCCAGGATATCTCTCAACATACTTGCCAACGACCTCAGAGAGACAGGCTTTGGCTTACTGAAAAAGGTTACATTCAATATAAACGGCTTTACACAGGTGCTGACCCTTACGGATAATACCAACGCCCCTGACCGGATTACCCTGATAGGGGCCTTCAGAAAAGCCGGAACCTTATGCAGCAATGGCAATGGTAAGGCCATAAGCCCCAATGATACCAATCTCATCCTCGTACCGCCTGAGGGTAGTGAAACGTTGGAAAATATAAATACTACCGACAAAAAAAATATCAGCATAGCCGGAATCAGGTACGGAATAGTTACCTCAGGTGGCGGTGCAAATTTCAAAATAAAATTACAGGACCCTATAGATGAGTCATTCCCCATGTTTACGGACTCAAACGGTAACGGCATCTGTGACGATGGTGAGGGCATACCCGTTTATCTGATCGAGGACTACACCTATCAGGTAGTTGGAACCGAATTGCAGAGGGTCAGGAGATTAAACGGTGTTGACCCTGACGTTGCTGTTATTGCTCAAAACATTGAAGATCTGCAATTTGCTATGGTGAATAAGAATACGGTCAGGATAAATATCCTTGCATCAACAGCACGGCCTGACCCGAATTTCCGGGGACTGGGCAACCCGCCCGAGACAATAGAAAACCGTAATCTGCCTGCCACCAATGACGCCCTGAGAAGGAGATGGTGGCAGATGGAAGTTGCTGTGAGGAACCTGTAATGAAAAAAAATCGGAGGAACATAATTTCAAGGGACACGGTTAAGGGACAGGATGGGTTCATCCTGATCATCGCCCTTCTCTCCCTCCTGGCTTTAACAACCATCGGGATTCTGGCAATTTCGACATCCACGACTGAAGTCATGATCGCAGGGAACACGAGGCTCAGGGAGATAGGTCTCTCTTCTGCCGATTCAGGGATAGAACTGAGTGAGCCGATATTGAGAAATATCAATAATCTCAAGTTCACAGATATTCCTCCGGCTGAATTGACAGAGAGAATTGATGCTTTAAGGGCTGAAAGAAACTGCGTATCTCAACTGAATCCCGACACTGAGAATTTTCAGGTTAACATAGGAAGGAATAGTAAGGTAAGTGTTGATGTTGATTATGTCAGCGCAGGTGCTCCAGGTCCTGGTTATGCACTCGAGGAAGGGGGACCTCCGATAGTAAGGAAAAACTACATAATTAACGCAACAAGCAGGGGCGCATCAGGCTCTGAGACCAAGGTCGGTGCAGTCTATTTCCTCGTAGGTTGGTGTGATTAACATCCAGGAGGAGAAACTATGAAAAAATTGCTCATGATAACAACCATCTTTTTTATCCTGCTTATAACCCTGACCCCTGCCATGGGAGCGGAGACCATAACAGGCAAGCTGTCAGGATATGGAAAGGATTTTATAGTTGTAAACGGCAGAACGATAGAACTCTGTGACGACTACAAAATATCTGACCCCATTGATGCGGAAGAAGAGACCGGGACGGATGGACTGGGTGCTGTTGAGACAGTAACAGTCACTTTAAAAAATACATGTGCCATAGAAATTAAGGCAATTGTTGTGAGGAACTGATATGAAATATTTAAATAAAATATGGCTTACAATTTCAATCTCGATGATGAGCCTTATGGTTTTCCAGGGGCAGGCATTCTCCGCATCCTGCACTCCCCCAACCCCCGGCGATTATACATCCTATCCACCGTTTATTGGAAGTGTTGTGAAACCCAATGTGCTCATCCTGCTCGATAACTCCGGCTCAATGTTCTTCTTTGCCTATGATTACAACGGCTCCGATGTCAGCAAAGGTTTTGTACCGGGGAAAAATTATTATGGTTATTTCAATCCCGACAAGTGGTATACGTATCAAAACGCAAGGTTCGAAGAAACAGGCGACAAGTCGGAAAGGGCAAAGGCATCAACTGAATGGGACGGCAATTTCCTGAACTGGCTCACAATGAGGAGAGTCGATATTGCCAGGAAGGTCCTTGTAGGGGGAAAGGCCGCTTCAAGGTCCGGAAAGGGAAACCCCCACGACCTCCTTGGTGAAAAAGCCGATTACACCAGCAGGGGATACCTGAAACGGATCAGCGAAGCCGGGGATTATACGTCCTACAGCGGGGAAAGGTGTTTCAGATTCGACCGCGGCTCAAGCGGTGTTTCAAGGTTCGGGGTCGGCTCTCCCGGAGGGAGTTGTTCTCCCGGTAATCTGGCTACCAACGGCTATTCCTATAGTGTCAAGATCCATCTCTCTGATGAGCCCCTCGGTGTGTTACAAAGACTTCAGAACAAGGTCAGGTGGGGACTTGAGTTCTTTAACAACTCGCAGGGCGGACGCATAAAGACCGAGATCAATGACGGTCTATCAAGCAGCATGGTTTCTGCAATAGAAAATACACGTCCAAGCACCTGGACGCCCCTGGCCGAGGCCCTCTGGACCGCAACAGGGTATTTTGCCCAGGACAAGACAACCAGTAATACCGGCCCGAGATATTTTAGCTCCAACAGCAATTCATACAGGGTGAGCGCTACTGCAGACCCGTTTAATTACAATAAATCCGGACAGGCGGACTATGTCGGGTGCGCAAAGAGCTTTGTCCTTGTTATTACAGATGGAGAGCCGACATATGACCTGAAATTACCGTCGGAGATAAAGGGGTATTCCCCTGACTATACAGACGGATCCGCCCCGGTCCCCTCGTGGGCCGGGTCGGACTATTTCTGGTCATCCAAGGGTTCTCACTACATAGACGACATCGCTCTCTGGAGCCATGTAGATGTCCCTGAGGCCGGACCTGGAAGGAGATCAATACATTACATCATATTTCGTATATGCAGCCTTCAGCGGGGGATCCCCTGACGGACGCCGGCTGCTGAAGCAGGCTGCCAGAAACGGTGGGTTTGAAGACCTGAACGGAAACTTTCTCCCGGATCTTCCCGAGGAGTACGACAAAAACGGAGATGGAGACCCCGACAATTATTTTGAGGCCCAGGAAGGATATGCACTTGAAAATGCACTTATTAATGCACTTACCAGTATCCTCAGCCGCGTCCTCTCAGGAACTGCGGTAAGCGTGCTTACAACAACAGGTGAAGGTGAAGGTGCGGTTTACCAGGCTTATTTCTATCCGTCAAAGATGGAAGGACTCAATGAGATCAAGTGGCTTGGCTATCTCCAGGGGTTATCGGTTGACGCTTATGGAAATCTGAGAGAAGATACGAATGGGAATAAGAGTCTTGACCTCGGGACAGATCTTATAATACGGACATGGTTTAATGAAGCAGAAAAGAAGGTCATGGTCGACCGGTTTCAGGATGTTGATAAAAACGGCTTCTTTGACTGCATTGACTCGGATGGTGACGGCAGGATCAATACCGATACATGTAACAAAGACAGGAAAGTAGACTCTATAGCGTTCACGGAGATAACCCCCTTGTGGGAGGCGGGAAGGCGTCTCTTTGAAAGAAACCCTGCCGACAGGAAGATCTACACCACAGAGAACGGTTCAACATTCCTTGCAAACGGTTTCTCTGCTTCCAACGCCTCTACCCTCAGGCCATTTCTGAGGGCGGCAGACAACACAGAGGCAGCGAATATTATCAATTGGATACGTGGAGACGACCTCAGCGGTGTAACCGACTCAGGCCATGCTGACGGATACAGGTCAAGGACCCGTACCATCGACGGGAAGACAGCTACATGGAAACTCGGGGATATCATCTATTCTGCACCTACAAGCGTGGCACGACCCAACGAGAAGTTTTATATTCATGATAACACCTATGCAGCATTCAGGAAGAAATACTATAACCGAAGGACAGTTGTCTATGCAGGGGCCAATGACGGTATGCTCCATGCATTTAACGGAGGTTTTTATGACCTTCAAAACGATGCCGGTAAGAGTATCAATAAATTCTGCACTGGTGGTGACGGCAACAGCAACGGTATCATCAGCGATTCGGAATGTTCATCAGGCAGTTATAAGCTTGGCGATGAACTATGGTCATTTATTCCAAGGGACCTGCTCCCCCATCTCAAGTGGCTCACTGACCCTGATTACACCCATGTCTATTACGTGGACCTGAAACCGAGAATTGCCGATGTCAGGATTTTTGACCCATCCGATGCCCACCCCGGCGGATGGGGTACAATCCTGATAGGCGGAATGAGATATGGAGGTAAGCCTATATGTGTAACAGACGACTTTGGCTCAGGCACGGAAACAAGAACCTTCAGGTCAACATATTTCGCACTGGATATCACCGATCCTGAAAAGGAACCAACGCTCCTCTGGACATTCACTGATGACGACCTCGGGTTTACTTCCGTTTATCCCGCCATTGTGAGAATAGGCGCTAAAAAATGGTTCACCGTCTTCGGCGCGGGACCGACAACCGATGTCAAACGTTCCCGCAGCACCAAAGGAGCAGTCTATATCCTCGATTTAACAGGGACATACGGTGTGGTTTCCGACTGGAATCTCTCAAAAAATTACTGGAAAAAATTCCCTTCAGGCAATAACAATTACTTTATGGCGGATGCCATTTCAGTGGATGTAAACAACGATCAGGCTTCCGACGTGATTTATATCGGCACCGCATATGAACAGGGAAAGGCATGGAAGGGGAATATGTTAAGGCTGGTAACACAGAATAGCGCCAATCCCGCTACCTGGAACCTCTCAACACTTTATGACCCGGGCAGACCCGTAACGGCTTCTCCTTCAGCATCACTGGATGGAGACGGCAACCTGTGGGTATTCTTTGGCACCGGCAAATTCCTTGACCAGTCAGATAAGGAAAATACCGACCAGCAGGCTTTTTACGGAGTAAAGGACGTTTGTAAACCCTGGATTTCCGATAATTACTCATGCACTGATACCGTCACCCATGGAAATCTGCTCAATGTAAGCAATGCCGTTGTCTCTGTCGGGGGCGGCACCATAACAGGGGTTCCAGGTGCTTCTAACTGGACGGAACTGCTCAGTGAGATCAGTTCATCCGATGGCTGGTATATAGATTTTCCGGTCTCCGGAGAGAGGAGTTTTGTAAAACCTATGGTCATGGGAGGCCTCGTCGCCTGGGCAACTTACCTGCCTGACACTAATCTGTGTTCTCCTGAAGGACAGAGCAATGTTTACGTCATATACTATGAGACCGGAACCGCCTTTAGAAATCATGTATTTGCAGAAGACAAGGGAACCGACAAGCCCACTGTTGACAGGAGAAAGGATATCGGCAGGGGTGCACCGTCGAGCATAGTAGGAATGATAACAAAAAGAGGCACCATTAAAGGTTTTGCACAGACATCAACAGGCGAGATTAAAGAGTTTGAACTGGACGCTCCGATTAAGCCTTACAGCTATATACAGCGTTTCAAAAGAGGCGGAATCCGGTAGCAAAAAAAAGTGCTCAACCCCAAACCTCCTCCTTATATAACCCCTCCCTTCATAGGGGAGGGGTCTTTTTTATCTTATTGACCGGCATTCACCATCTCAAGGGAGGAGAAAAAATAGCCTATCTCATACTTTGCAGACTCCGGAGAGTCAGAACCATGGACCATATTCCTCTCTATATCAGAGGCCAAATCTGCCCTTATTGTCCCTGGGGCAGCCTCTTTTGGATTAGTGGCTCCCATTATCCCCCTCACCTTTGATATGGCATCCTCACCCTCCAGGACCATCACAACAATGGGCCCCTCAGACATGAAATCAGTAAGACTCTCATAAAATGGTCTCTTTTTATGGACTATATAAAAACCCCTTGCCTCATCCCTGCTCATCCTGATCATCCTGAGTGCTGCAACCCTCAACCCGTTTTTCTCAAACCTGCCAACCACCTCTCCAACAAGATTTTTCTTAACCCCATCGGGTTTAACAATTGAAAGCGTCCTCTCCATATACCGATTCCTCCTTATTTTTGTATTAGTGTCTGTGTATAAACTACAGTAATTTGTCATTCCCGCAAGTGAAGCGTGTCGGGAATCCTTCTTAAATAACGATTCCGGACAAGCCGGAATGACAGAAAACAGCAACGGTTCGACTTTATACACAGACTCTAATTAGCCACAGATTTTTACAGACATAAACCGTTTCTTATAAATACCGACTTTTTACCGCAGAGAGCGCAGAGTTCGCAGAGAAATAATCAATAATCAATAATCAATCGAAAATGGTCAATGGTCAATCATTAATCCTGTCTTCTCTATAAGTCCCTTTACTGCCTGAACCGATATTTCAAAGAAATCCTTCTCATCCCCTTCAAGCTGAAGCTCTATAATCCTCTCTACACCTTTAGAGCCAAGAACAACCGGCACACCTGCATACAGACCGTCAATCCCGTATTCACCGTTGAGACAGGCTGCTGCCGGCACCACCCTCTTCTCATCAAGCAGTATAGCCCTGACCATCTGAAAAGCAGAGGCTGCCGGGGCATAATATGCACTCCCGGTCTTAAGGAGCGCAACTATCTCGGCACCACCGTTTCTTGTCCTCTTAATCAATGAGCTGATCTTCCCGGCAGGGAGCAGATCCGTTATCGGCACTCCCCTTACCGTAGTATACCTTGGCATGGGAACCATCCGGTCTCCGTGACCACCCAGCACAAGGGCGTCAACATCCTGTGGAGAAACACCTAATTCTTCTGCAACAAAGGTACTGAACCTGGCTGAATCAAGAACACCACCCATTCCCATAACCCTTTCAGCGGGGAAATCAGTCGTTACCCGGCATAACTGGGCCATTACATCCATGGGGTTTGTCACTACAATAACAATGCTCTCAGGACAATATTCCGCAATCCCCTTACTGACAGTTCTGACAACCCCGGCATTTATATTCAGCAGGTCATCCCTTGACATGCCGGGCTTTCTTGCAGCCCCTGCAGTAATTACGACTATATGAGAACCTGAAATATCCTTTAAATCATTAGCTCCCCTGATGTTAACGCCGACATCCCACAACGGAGATGCCTCCATCATATCCAGGGCCTTGCCCTGGGGCATCCCCTCAACAATATCATACAGAACAACATCAGACAGTCCTGCCTGCACAATAAGCTGTGCAAGGGTAGCCCCCACATTACCTGCCCCGATAACTGCAACCTGTTTTCTCATTTCATTCACCGTGCCATTTTCTCAATAATTGCATCCGCCACCTCTGAGGTACCGACAGCGGTGGGGTCATCAGCAGCAGGTTTCATATCATAGGTCACACTCTTGCCTTCTTCCATAACCTCTGCCACGGCCGTCTCAAGACGCCCGGCAGCCTCACGCTCGCCTATATGCCTCAGCATCATCACTCCTGAGAGGATCATGGCAAGTGGGTTTACCTTGTTCATTCCCTTATACTTGGGGGCACTGCCATGGGTAGGCTCAAAAACAGCTATATCCTTGCCTATATTGGCCCCGGGGGCAAGACCCAGTCCCCCGATAAGACCGGCAGCAAGGTCTGAGATAATATCCCCGTAAAGGTTCGGCAGGACAAGGACATCATATAATTCAGGCTTCTGCACAAGCTGCATGCACATATTGTCAATAATCCTGTCCTCAAACCCGATATCAGGGTAATCCGCCGCGACCTCCCTTGCCACATCAAGGAAAAGCCCGTCAGAGAACTTCATGATATTCGCCTTGTGCACTGCAGTAACCTTTTTCCTTCCATTGTCCCTGGCATACTCAAAGGCAAACCTCACAATCCTCTCTGTACCAAACACGGATATAGGCTTGATACTTATCCCGGAATCTTCCCTTATCCGCTTCCTGGCAGCCTTCTCAATGTAATCGATCAACCCCAATGCCTCCTGAGAGCCCTTGGCAAACTCAATACCGGCATAAAGGTCTTCGGTGTTTTCTCTTACAATTACAAGGTTTAACCCTTCAAATTTAGTCCGTGCACCCTTGAAAGCCCTGCAGGGTCTCAGACATGCATAGAGGTCGAGGGTCTGTCTCAATGTAACCCTTGCCGACAGGTGTGGTAACAGGTCCCTTGATGGCAACCCTGTTCTTCCTTATAGATTCAATAACACGCTCGGGAAGGGGAGTCCCTTCACTCTGACAGACATCCTCACCAGCCTCCTGGAGATCCCACTGAATCGGGACACCGGTTGCCTCTATAACCCTGACGGTAGCCTCTGCTATCTCAGGCCCAACGCCATCACCGGGAATGAGTGTTATCCTGTGCATCAGAAGTTCACCGTCAGAATTTTCTTGACCACTTCAGGATAGGAAGCAATAAACCTCAACTCATCATCAGTCAGTGGTTTCTGGGTATGAAGATTTGCATACTGGACCAGCTCGAGTACTCTCCTTGCCTCTTCATCGCTTTTGAAATGGATACCCAGCCCGTTATAGACATGGCGGAAACCTCTAACTCCGCCATAGGCCCCTGTAGTTATAACTCTACCCGATTGAAGCAGGTCAGGCTCTCCCCTGCCGACATCTTCAGGGTCATAGAGTTCATAATTACGCCTGTCCTTTAATGCACCGTCAGCATGAATTCCCGACTCATGGGCAAAGGCATTTGCCCCGACGCCGGACTGCTTAATCGGTATGGGTATATTGAAGGCATAGGAGGCATATTTTGCAATCCTCCATGCCATATTCAGATTGACCCGTTCGTCAAGGGGTGCCCTCTCCCTGAGCCCCGTTGAGAACTTCAAGGCCAGAATGGTGGATACCAGATCGGCATTGCCGGCCCTTTCGCCATAACCGTTTATCGTGGTGTTTATATAAGTAGGCATACCACTCTCTATCGCCGCCCTTGCCCCTGCAACAGAGACGGCCTCGGCCATACCAAGGTCATTATGACAGTGCATCTCTATCGGAAACTTTGTGGCGGCAGAAAGTGCATTAATCCTCTCATAAATTGTTATGGGGTCATCTGCGCCAAGGGTATCACAGTAACGGAACCTGTCGGCACCTGCCTCCTTACCGGCAATGATAAACTCTATAAGACGCTCCAGCTCAGTCCTTGAGGCATCCTCCGCATTTATACCGACGGTCTCGGCACCAAGGGCCTTTGCAGTCTTCAAGGCCTCAATCGTTGTCTTCAGAAGGTCTTTAAAAACCTTTCTCCCCTGAAATTTTCCCTGTATCATTATCTCGGAAGTTGAGGTCGAGATATTGATATGTTTCAGTCCCGGACAATTCCTGAAAGAGAGTTCCACATCCTCAGGCACTGCCCTGCACCACCCTTCAAGGTGGAGACTCTTTATACATCCCAGGCGTGCAAGCTCTATATTGGCATTGATATAGTTTACCTCATGTTTCAGGGTTGGAAACCCGACCTCGCTCTGATAAACACCCATCTCGTCGAGATAAAGGTTTATCATGGTCTTTGAAAGCTTCGGAAGTAAAATCCTCGATGTCTGAACACCATCACGGTTGGTGACATCAATCAGGTAAACCTTTCCTTTTTCAGTCATATATCTCCCTCTTTATATTTTTTTTGTTTCTTTAATTACTACTGTCATGTCAATCTTAATTAGAGGATTGTCATTCCCGCAACGTCGGGAATCATATCCCTCTTTGATTCCGGACAAGCCGGAATGACACTTGAGAGTTGACACGGCACTACCGGGAAATCAGCGAGCCCGCAGCAGGAAGTACTTTAACACTGTCTTTTGTCCGTTCTTGCAGATTGAATATAAATTATACAACATTTCTTTTCTTGACTTCAATGCTTTTGGTTATTTATGATAATTTCCATGCCGTTGTCAATAACTTTCAAATAACACTCTAAACTAAAGAAAGTGAATTATGTTATGTCTTCAATGAAAATTGCCATTGGTTGTGACCATGCCGGTCTGGAACTAAAAGAAAACATCAAAGCACTGCTCCTGAATTTGGGGATAGAGACCCTGGATTATGGAACAGAAGATAACTGCTCAGTGGATTACCCTGATTATGGTGAACGGGTATCAGTGGCTGTCTCCTCAGGAGAGATTGAAAGGGGCATCCTGATATGCGGCACAGGACTCGGCATGTCGATTGTAGCCAATAAATTTCCGGGAGTCCGCGCAACACTCTGCCACAACACCCTTACTGCCAGGATGGGCCGTCTTCATAATGACTCCAATATACTTGTCCTTGGTGCAAGAATAATAGATAAGGAGATTGCCGCTGAGATATTAAAAATATGGATTGAGACGCCTTTTGAAGGCCGGAGGCATTCAAGGAGACTTGAAAAGATATCGATAATAGAAACAAAACTCAATGAAAGAAACAAGGAGTGATGAGGAAGTAGAGATGAGTCTTGAATCATTAAAAATTGTTGACCCGGATGTCTATGATGCAGTTATTAATGAGACAGAGAGAGAAAAAAACAAGATAGTTCTTATTGCCTCGGAAAACTATACCTCAAAGGCAGTCCTCGAAGCGCAGGGTTCTGTCTTCACAAATAAATACGCCGAGGGCTATCCTGGCAGGCGATATTACGGCGGCTGCGAATTTGCCGACCGGGTTGAGGAGCTCGCAATTCAGAGGGCTATAAAACTCTTTGGAGCTGAGCACGTTAATGTACAGCCCCACTCAGGGACACAGGCAAATATGGCCGTCTACTTCTCTGTCCTTAAGCCTGGAGATACTGTACTTGGAATGAGCCTGAGCCATGGAGGCCACCTCTCACACGGAGCCTCTGTAAGCTTCTCAGGTTTTCTATACAATCCGGTAACTTATGGAGTAAATAAAGACGGCTATATTGATATGGATGAAGTCAGGGACCTTGCAAGGAAGCACCGTCCGGGGCTTATAATAACAGGTGCAAGCGCATACTCAAGGATCATTGATTTCAAGGCATTTTCCGATATAGCCGGTGAAGTAGGCGCCTGCATGCTTGCGGATATTGCCCACATTGCCGGACTTATTGCCGCCGGAGTACACCCCTCCCCCTTTCCCTATTCAGATTTTGTCACGACAACAACCCACAAGACCCTCAGGGGCCCCCGTGGGGGGATGATTATGTGCAAGCCGGAGTTTGCAAAAAAAATAGATAAAGTGATATTTCCAGGCACGCAGGGCGGCCCTCTGGTTCATGTCATTGCTGCAAAGGCTGTTGCCTTTAAAGAGGCACTGACCGGGGAATTTAAAAGCTATCAGAGAAAGGTCGTAGACAACGCAAGAAGGCTCTCTGCAGAGCTTGTTCAAAGGGGTTTTGATATAGTCTCAGGCGGAACCGACAATCACCTGATGCTCGTTGACCTTACCGGAAAGGGTATTACGGGCAAGGAAGCAGAGACAAGTCTTGACATAGCCGGAATAACCGTAAATAAAAACGCAATACCCTATGATGAAAAACCCCCGACAATAACCAGTGGAATAAGGCTTGGCTCCCCTTGTGTAACTACCAGGGGAATGGCTGAAGAAGAGATGGCGGAGATAGCCTCTATTATTGATGAGGTTATTAATAATTCCAAGAATGAGGAGGAGCTGAGGGTCTTGAAGGAACGCGGGCTTACCCTCTGTAATAAGTTCCCCATTTACTGAAATGAAATGTCCATTTTGCGGAAATTTAGATGACAGGGTTATAGATTCACGGATGAGTAAGGAGGGGGACCTCATACGGAGACGGCGGGAATGTCTTGGGTGCGAACGCCGCTTTACCTCATATGAGAGGATTGAAGATGTTTTGCCGATGGTGGTTAAAAAGGACGCCCGCAGAGAGGGTTTTGAGAGGTACAAGATACTGTCAGGTCTGAAAAAGGCATGTGAAAAGAGACCCATTTCAACTGAAACCCTCGAAGGCATAGTTGACGGCATTGAAAAAAAACTCCTTGAGCTGGGGGTAAAAGAGGTACAGAGCACATGGATAGGTGAAGAGGTTATGAATGCCCTAAAAGAACTTGACAAGGTTGCATACGTCAGGTTTGCCTCTGTTTACAGGCAGTTTAAGGATATAAACGAACTCATGGATGAGGTAAAAAGTCTTTTTGAGACAAATTGAGACAAAGAAGAGCGGCTAAGGCTTAAACCCCTCTCCTGTCACCAAATACATATTTATGTAATTGCAGGTTTAATCTCACGTTTAGCCGGTCCTCAATTATCCATTCAACAAGGACTTCAGGGGCAAGCAGGCCAAAGGAAGGGGAAAGGAGAATATTTCTTCCCATGAGTCCGAACTTCTTGATCACACCCTTCGTCCAGACATAGTCAGCCCTGTCAGCGATAACAAACTTTATCTCATCATGGGGTCTGAGTATCTCAAGGTTTCCATAGAACATCTCCTCTGCCATACCGCTGCCCGGTGTCTTTATATCAAGAACTGCCACTGCACGGCTGTCTATGCCATCAATCTTCATTGAACCATTTGTCTCTACCAGCACCCTGAAACCTTCATCGCACAAACTCTTTATAAGGACCGGGGTCCCTTTTTGAAGCAAGGGCTCGCCTCCGGTAACCTCAACCAGCCCTACCCCTGAGTCTCTTGCCCCGGACAGGATTTCCCCGATATCCATCTCTTTACCATCAGAATAGGCATAGGTGGTATCACAGCAATGACACCGGAGATTAC
>QIJG01000117.1 GCA_003232715.1 Nitrospirota bacterium | reverse complement strand
GGCAAAGGGGGGTGAGGGGGGATTTTCAGATGAAGAATACAGCGCAGCCCTCACTATTGTAAAGCCGGATATCGACGCCCTCTTCCTGCCGGACGGACAGACAAAGGCAATCTTTTTTACCGGCAAGGGCGGCGTAGGCAAGACCACAATATCCTGCATCACGGCACTTTATATTGCACAAAAGGGTTTTAAAACCCTTCTCGTAACAACAGATCCTGCAGCACATATCGGGGAAGTCCTTGATGTAAAGGTCGGGAGTGAACCGGCAAGGGTTACCGGTAATCTCCATGCAGTCATGGTTGACCAGGAGGCGGCTTTCAAAGAGTATAAGGAAGGGGTATTGAACGAGGCAAGGGGGAAATATTCAGAGGATATGCTTGCCGCCATGGAGGAGGAACTGAACTCACCATGCACAGAAGAAATGGCAGCCTTTGACAGGTTCATACAGTTTATAGAAAGCACGGAGTATGAAGTGGTTGTCTTTGATACCGCTCCAACGGGCCACACGCTGAGACTCCTTGATTTGCCTTTTGATTATGCTAAACAGGTGGAGATGATGGCTGGAGCTACGGAAGACTCCGGTGTAAAGGAGAAAGCCGGCAACCGCTTTAAAAACATTATCCGTATACTCAAAGACAGGAATCAAACGGTCTTCTGTCTCATCCTCTATCCCGAGTCCACGCCCATAACAGAGTCCTACCGTGCCATGCTTGACCTGAAAGACGCAGGGATTGAGACACAGTTGGTAGTGGCAAATATGGTACTGCCGGAAGAAATCTGCACAAATAATTTCTTCAGAGGAAGGATGCAAATGCAACTGGGTTATCTGAAGGAAATTACAGAGAGATTCAAGCTGCCCGTCTTCCGCTTTCCGCTACTGCAGGATGAGATAAAGGGACTTGCGCTATTAAGTGATGCTGCAGAGCTGTTGTCGGGTTAGAAAAATGTATATCAAGACTATCAACCAAGGAGTCACCTAAAAATTATCTCATGGATTCCTGATACAAAGACAAAGGTTCTGACCAAAGCCGATCATTACTGCAGAAACAATGATTTTAAATGCCCTCAAACTCCCATGATTGAGAGCCCGGCCTCATTTGCCATGGAGATCATCTCCTGACGCTGAATGATAAGGGCTCTTCCTGCTTCAACAGCAAGGACGGATGCCCTCACCTCAATCATTGCCCTTAATGTATCAAGACCAACTACAGGGACATCGTATCGCATATCCTGCTGGGGCTTACTCACCTTCACAATGACCGCTCCATCTCCTGCGAGCCTCCCTCCCCTGCGGATCGCCTCATCAGTCCCCTCTATAGCCTCAACCGCCATTACAGCCCTGCCTTTAACCACAACCGTCTGGCCTATATCAACTCTGCCTATCTCTTTTGCAATACCAAGACCAAACGCTATATCCTTATCCTCTGCCGGGATGGTTTCGCGCTTGGTGAGAAGTCCGGCAGGCATAAGTATATCACCGGCAAAATCCGTTGTCTTCATCATTCTTATCCCCTCTGACTCTATCTCGTCAGTGATAGCCTGAAGTATGGTATCATCCTTTCTGTCCTTCAGGGTGAAGAGCAGCTTTACCGCCCTCATATCAGGCGTAATCTTGCTTTGGTAAATGAGACTCTTGGAGACCTTTCCCGCCATTATTGCCTCCTGAACACCTGAGGTCTTTAATGTCTTTATTATCTCACCGAGCCTGCCCACATTTATTCTCTTCACCTCGTCTGCACACCCGTCCATAGGGCCGGCAATAGGATCAAGGGCTATCATTACTACATAATACCCTATCCTTTTTGCCTCCATGGCAAGGAGACCGGGAAGTTCACCTTTTCCGGATATAATACCGATTTTTTTCATTTCATTCTAAAAAGAAAAAAGATGAGTCTTTACTCAAATGATGGATTCTTACAGAGGAGTCACCCTGAATCCGTTTCAGGCCTGGCAAGGCGAATAGACTGCATCTCTTAATCCGTTGATTTTATTGGATTTCCCGAGCCCGATTCGGGATTCTGAAAATCCGGGTCATCTGCGAAATCTGCGCATTATTCGGCTTTGTTTCTCCCCGGGGAGTTTTTGCCGGGCCTGCAGATACCCCTCCTGTTCGCATTAATAAACTCAATAAGATGAGCTATCTCTTCACTATAGGGGAGTTCTTCCTGCACTTTTTTTACAGCATCCTTGAGGGTCAGGCCCTCCCTAAAGAGGATATGATAAGCCCTCTTCAACTCTGAAAGCGTCTCCGCAGAAAACCCGTACCTCTTGAGCCCGACTATATTAAGCCCATAAAGCCTTAACTTTGAACCCAGGGCTGATGAAACCATGTAGGGAGGCACATCCTGTGTCACACCACTGAAGCCGCCCACCATTGCATATGCACCAACCCTGTTAAACTGGTGTACTGCCACAATTCCTCCTATTACGGCACAATCCTCTATCTCTACATGTCCTGCAAGGGTGACTGCATTTGCCATTACGGTCCTGTTTCCAACCCTGCAGTCATGTGCTATATGGATATAGGCCATCATGAAATTGTCATCACCAATCACTGTATATCCATCGCCTCCCACTGAACCACGATGGATTGAGGTGTACTCACGAATGATATTTCGATTACCGATCCTTACGCCTGTGGGCTCGTCATTATATTTAAGGTCCTGAGGCGCAAGACCGATACTTGTGAAGGGATAAACGGTACAGGAGTCGCCAATCTCGGCATCACCCTCAACTACTACATTGTTCATGAGTCTCGTACCTTCTTTTATCTTTACATTGCCCCCGATTATACAGAATGGTCCTATAGTGACATCTTCATCGATTTCAGCACCATCATGAATTATTGCCGTAGTATGTATCTCAGACATAACTATCTCCTCTTTTCAATCCGGAATTCTTCATATCAATCTCACACCTTAAATCATAAATCTCTACAGCTCCCTGTCGGTAACCATAGCTGTAAACTCCGCCTCTGCTACAAGCGTATCTCCTACATGGGCAGTGCCTGAAAATCTCCAGATCGTTCCCCGCCCTCTCAGAACATTAACCTCTAACCTCAGCTGATCACCCGGCACCACGGGTTTCCTGAACTTAGCCTTCTCTATACTCAAGAAATAAGTGGACTTGCCGGCAGCGCCTGACTTATAGGCAAGAACACCTGATAGTTGCGCCAGGGCTTCGACAATAAGCACTCCGGGCATTATAGGATTGCCGGGAAAATGACCCTGGAAAAATGCCTCATTCATGGTGAGATTTTTGATTCCCACAGCCCGCTTCCCATCCTCAACCTCTGTAACCCTGTCAAGCATCAGAAAGGGATATCTGTGGGGAAGAGCTTTCATAACCTCTTTAACATCAATCATCCCTGCCTCCTTTCTCTGAACTGCCTACTTTTTTTTCAATCTCTCTTATCTTTTTCTGTAATTCAGGAAGTCTCTCATACAGGGCCCTTACCTTGAGCCATCTGAAATGCGGCATTACGGGGATACCGGAATAAACACCTTTCTGAAGTCTGCCGACAACCCCTGACTTTGCTCCTACTATACATTCATCCTCTATCTGCACATGGTCTGCAATACCTACCTGTCCGGCAAGGGTCACATAATTCCCTATATCCGTGCTCCCGCCTATACCCACCTGTGCCACTATAATACAATGTTTGCCTATGCTTACGTTATGTCCTATCTGCACCAGGTTGTCTATCTTTGTACCTTCTCCTATCATTGTGTTACCGGTGGTTGCCCTGTCTATGGTAACGGAGGCGCCAATCTCCACCTCATCCCCGACAATCACCCCTCCGACCTGGGGTATCTTGTGGTGCCTGCCATCTGAAAAAACATAGCCGAAACCATCAGAACCGATTACAGTCCCTGAATGAATTATCACCCTTGAACCAATCGTCACCCCTTCACGAATCGTAACGTTTGGGTGGATAATACAGTCCTTTCCGATGGAAGACCCCTTTCCTACGAAGACCCCGGGATATACCACGGTCCTGTCTCCGACAATAACCCCTTCAGCAAGGAGGCTCATCGGATAAACGGTCACATCCCTGCCAAGCCTGACGGAATCAGCAACAGCGGCACCTGACATCACACCTTCAGGCCTGTGAGGCTGCACATAAAAGACCTCAAGTGCCCTGGCAAAGGCAAGAAGTGGATTTTCAGCAGCAATTTGTGGAATATCAATCTCAGTGATCGGCTCTTTGACAATGACCGCTACAGCAGCGGAAGCCCCGAGTTGGGGAATCAACTTTTTACTCACAATAAAGGTTAAATATCCTTCTTGTACAGAATCTATGCCCCCAACCCCCTTTATCTCAATATCGGCATCTGAAAGGGGCTTTGCATCAATCTTAGCTGCCAACTCTCTGAGTTTCACTTCCCATCCTTCATCTTTTCATTGTATTTCCTGATAACCTGGTCCGTAAGGTCAATAGACTTGTCGGCATAAACGACAAAGTCGTCCACTTTTTCAAGTATCAGGGTATAATGCCCTTCTTTGCCGATCGTTGCTATAATCTTCCTCAAATCCTTCAAAAGCTCATCAGTGAATTCGGATTCTCTCTTCTTGACTTCTGCCTGTGCATCCTGAACAAACCTCTGAAAATCCCTCATCTTCTTATCAAGGTCTTCCTGCCTGGCCTTTTTTGCATCGTCTGAAAGCAGGGCTGACTGTTTATTCAGAGCCTCCTTCAGTTTCTCAAGCTCCTTACCCTTCTTGTCTATAACCACCTGCTTGGCCTTAATTATTTCATCAAGGTTGGCCTTTGCCTTCTTACCTCCTTCAGACCCGTTCAGTGCCTTCTGAAGATTCACATACCCGATCTTCAAATCCGCCCCATAAGCAAGACTGCTGAAAAGCAATCCAAAAATCAATAGAATCCCCACTCTTTTCATTAAACTCTATCCTCCTTTTTTTAGGTATAGTCATCATGACATTCAGGTAAAGATCCATCAAAAGAAATTCCCGAAGGCAAACTCCACCCTGCCGGTACTCTCATCATCTCTCCTGTCAAGGTTATAGCCGTATTCTATCCTAATAGGACCTATAGGTGAAACCCACCTGATGCCGGCACCTGTTGTATACCTCAGATCACTCCCAAAGGTCTCGGAGCTTCCATATGCCCGCCCAACGTCAAGAAAGACAACACCCTTAAGCCTGATCTCATCCAGCAAGGGAACGATATACTCGGCATTAAATAATAACTCCTTTGTACCCCCTATGACGTCACCATTTTCGTCCCTGGGTCCACCCTCTCCAAAGTCAAGTCCCCTGATGGTGTACATACCCCCCACGTAAAACCGATCATAAAGAGGAAGTTTTCTACCAAAGAGACCACTGGCATAACCCACCCTTCCCCTTAGAGAGACCGTTGTCTTTCCAACCGGGAAGAACCACTTTGAATCAACAAGACCTTTAATAAAGTAGTTGTCCCCCCCAAGCCCCGAATAAGTTACATAAAGGGAGTTCCTTGAACCGCTTGAAGGGTCGAGATAGTTGTCCCTTGAATCCCTGACTACAGAAGGAGTTACACTGCTTGTAATGTTGGTACCGATCTGTTCCCTTATAATATTGGATGCATCCTCCGACACATCGAATATTGTTACCCGCTCATACCTGTACCCAAGGCTTGAGCTCCAGTAATCATCAAACCTCTTGCCAAACCCTACCGACGCACCTGTTGCCTTCTTGTTATACCCGATATAGTCTCTCTCTGTATTGTAAGCACTCAGGGTTAGAGAGACCGGCTTGTCAAGAAACCACGGATCTTTGTATGAAACTTCATAAAAGGTTGACCGCCCGCCAAATTCTCCCTTCAATTTTATATACCGGCCCGTACCAAAGAGATTTCCCTGTGTAAGGTCTATCGTGGCCACAAGCCTGTCTACGGTACTGTACCCCCCGCCAACACTCAAAAAACCGGTTGACTTCTCTTTTACCTTTATATCAATATTGATTACCTTTTTTTCAAGTTCCGGCTTGGGCACGAGTTTTACTGTTTCAAAAAAATTCAGATTATTTATTCGTTCATAACTCCGCCTGAGCAGTTTGCTGTTAAAGATGTCACCTTCATCCAGCCTCATCTCCCTCCTTATAACCTTATCCTCTGTCCTTGAATTACCCGAGATCTCTATCCGGCCGACCCTGAAAATGTCACCCTCATCAATATTCATGATTACAGAGACCTTATGAGTCTTCTCATCAGGCACTATATCCGGCTCCGCAGAGGCAAGGGCATAGCCTTTCTCAGAATAAAAGTCAGTGATTTTTCTGATCCCTTCCCTCAGTTTTTTCCTGCTGAAGACCTCCCCTTTCCTGAGTGGCAGCAGTCCCGTCAAGGTCTTCTCATCATAAGCCTTATTGCCCGCAAATTTGATACTTGAAACAACATATTGGGGTCCTTCGGATATAGTAAGGCTGACTACCATACCCGTCCTGTCCGGAGTAAGCTTCGTTTCAGGACCGGAGACAACAACATTAAGGTAACCATTATCATAATAGAGATCCCTGATCCGTTCTATATCCGTCTTCATTTCGGATTCTTTATAATACCCTGAAGATGTAATGAATGACAGGAGACTCCAGCTCTTTGTATTCATAACCTTTTTAACCTCACGATCAGATAATGCCTGGGTCCCCTCTATCCTGATCTCCTTTATTTTAACCTTTTTGCCCTCTTTGATCAGGAAGGTCAGAGCAACCTCATCTTCGGTAGTCTTTCTGATAACAGGCACAATACCGGCAAGCCAATATCCCTCACCTTCATAAAATGATCTCAGTTTATGAACATTATCCCGGATAAGCGTTGCATCCTCTATTGCACCTGGAGTAATGGTTATCTGCTCCCTGAGTTTATCGTCATCATACTCCTTGTTGCCCTGGAACCCCACCCTCACAATCGTTGGTTTTTCCTTAACTATATATATTATCTTCAGGCCGCCCTCAAATGGTTCGGCCTCCACCCTTATATCTTCAAAATAACCCATCTTATAGATGCTCTTTATATCCTTTGATATATTTTCTCCTGCAAGTGGTTGTCCTGCTTTCTGGGAAAGTCTCTTACGAATCGCACCCGCATCTATCCTCTTCAGGCCCTTGATCTCGATCACTTTCACTATCGGACCTTCCTGAGCGGCAAGAGCTGGAACAGCAGAAGAAAAGATCAGGGACAGGCAAAATACAAAGCATAAAACCCTGGGGGCACTAAAAGAAGGTAACCTCAAGACAAGCCTCATTAATAATTCTCTAAGCACACCTTCCATGTCTTCCTTTAAGAGTCTGTTTATATCCAAATAAATCTCCAAAAATGAGAATTAGTATACCACCAATCAACACATGAGGTAAACCCGGCGAATTTGCCGGAAGAAAACCGGTCGGGATTAACGCCTCTATCGCTATTCTGGAAACAAGCGGAAAATTCATCTTCTTTTGCCGGGCTTGCAATATCAGTCGGACAGTTATTACCATAAAAGTGGAGGCCGAGGTTAAGCACCGCCCGGGTCTGACTCTATTTCTGTTATAAAAGGAGCATGTATGGCAACGGATCTGATAACGCATTGCGACAAATGTGGCAAGGAAATACGGGTAGTAAAGGAAAGGCAGGATGGAAAGCTCTTTTACATGGTTCACGGACTTTTCTGTATAAACATCCCGGCCTTTTTCTGTGAAAAGAGATGTTTTGAAGAGACTATTAAAGCAGCGAAGGGTTTTGAATATCTTGACAAAGACGATAATGGAAGACCGGTAGTTGATGTCGATGTGATGATTAATGAATCTCTGATAATCGACAAGATGTACGACATTGTATACGCCGTCGACAACCCCCTGTTTCCCACGCTTGTATTTCAGAGACTGCTTGAAGTGGACCAGGGAAATATCAGTTTCCTCTATGCCGTCTCATCCCTCTATGTAGGATTATTGGCAGCAGAAAAGACCCCTGAAGATTTAAAGGCAAAAGTGACTGAAAGACTTGAAGAAACCGAAGACGACCTCAGAAAACTTAGTCCGGAAGGGTATAAGAAGATAAGCGAATTAAGAAAGCATTATAATGTTTAATGAAGAAGCCCCTAACCACTGAAATGTATACTGAATCTGAATACGACATCATAGTTGTAGGCGGTGGCCACGCAGGATGTGAGGCAGCCCTTGCTTCTGCACGGATG
>QIJG01000129.1 GCA_003232715.1 Nitrospirota bacterium | reverse complement strand
CTCGGCACGAGAATAGGTGTTAGAATACTGGCAAGGGCAAAGCCCAAGGCAGTAAAATGGATTGTCGTAACCATTCTCTTCCTTGCCGGATTCAGGGCACTCTTAAAAGGTCTTGGAATATGGGGGTGACAAATTATGAGTAATAAAACAAAGCCATCAGAAGAACAGCTGAAATATGCATCCGTCCTTCAAACGATATCCCTTGGGGGGTTGGCGCTCCTGGTCTTCGGGTTTTTTGTTTATCTAAGCGGCCTTCTTCCAACCCTGGTTCCGGTTAATGAAATCCCGGAATACTGGGGAATGAGGGTACACGATTTTGTTGAAAAAACGGGAATGCCAACCGGATGGGACTGGGTCCCCTTACTTAATCATGGTGATATAGTAAGTTTCCTGGGAATAATCCTGTTGGCCGCAGGCACACTCGTCTGCTTTGCAGTGATACTTCCTGATTTTATACGTAAAAAGGATACTCCTTTTGCGATTATCGTCATTGTGCAAATCCTGATCCTCCTGCTTGCAGCGAGCGGGTTTATTACAGGGGGTCATTAATATGAATACACTTAATGCGTGCCCGGATATAAGGCTTGAGAGACTCCTCTTATGTACAGACGGGTCGGAATTCAGTGAAGGGGCTGTCAGAGAGGCTATAAGCATTGCAAAGAGATGCAATAGCAAACTGTATGTCATCTCCGTAGTTGAAATAAACCCTGAATTAGAGGCTTATGCCCCCGGACTTGTAGAAACGATAGAAAAAGATACAGGAAGAGACCTCGAGGGCATAAAAGAAAGGGCTGAAAAGGAGGGGGTTACCTGTGAAACAATAACACACAAAGGCGAGGAGCCCTACAGATACATAGTTAAGGAGGCGTCCGGACTAAAGGCCGACCTGATCATAATGGGGAGACGCGGCAGGACAGATATTAACAGACTGATGATGGGAAGTGTTACCGCAAGGGTCATTGGACATACTGCATGCAATGTTCTTGTTGTGCCAAGGTCGGCAGTCTTTAAGTGTAAAAAGATACTGATTGCTACCGACGGCTCGGAATTCAGCTCTAAGGCAGTCCATGATGCCCTCGATATTGCAACGGCGTGTGAGAGTGAAGTGGTTATCGTATCAGTGGCTTCAAACGAGTCCGAAGTCAGGGAAGCAGAGGGATTGGTCCGGGAGGCCTGTAAAATGGCCGGGGAAAAGGGTATAAAGGTTACGACCGGAACACCCGTGGGCACTGTTTACGAGATGATCATTGATCTTGCTGAAAAAGAAAATATTGACCTTATCGTTGTCGGAAGCCATGGCAAAACAGGACTTAAAAGACTATTGATGGGAAGTGTAGCAGAAAGGGTTATCGGGCACGCTTCCTGTACGGTATTGGTAGTTAAGTAAGCGCAAAAACAGGTATTTTCAGAATTACAAATTTCTCTCAAAGCCCCTGCAGGGATATCATGTTCCCTGTATTATTTTTCCATCTCATATCTCTTAATCTTTCTCCAGAGGGATACCCGGTCTATTTCGAGTATCTGAGCCGCTTTTGACTTATTTCCACCAACCTCTTTCAGCACCCATTGTATATATGCCTTCTCCTGGGCTTCAAGGGATGGGACTTTCCCTCCACGCTTCCTGAATGTCCTGATACTCAATTCCCTGAGGTCATCAGGAAGATGTATCGTTTCAAGGGTTTTTCCTTTAGAGAGTGCAATGCCCCTCTCGATGATATTCTCCAACTCCCTTACATTTCCCGGAAAGTTGTAACTGTTAAGCACGCCTGACATATCATCGGAAATATCAGACACGTCCTTTCCCATGATTGAGGAGTATTTCTTGAGGAAGTGATAACAGAGCAACGGGATATCTCCTTTTCTCTCTGAAAGTGGCGGCAGGTGGAGCGTTACTACATTCAGACGGTAATAAAGGTCCTGCCTGAACTCACCGTTTTCGATAACTTCCTGTATGTTCCTGTTGGTGGCGGCAATAAACCTGACATCAACCTTTACCGGTTCCGTTCCTCCTACGCGTTGGTATTCTCTTTCCTGTACAACCCTCAGGAGTTTTATTTGCATGGCTGGGCTCATTTCCGTAATTTCATCCAGAAACAAAGTGCCCTTGCTTGCCACCTCGACAAGACCCTTTTTAAGGAAGGGTGCACCCGTAAATGCACCCTTCTCATGTCCAAGAAGCTCGTTTATGAGGAGCCCCTCTGAAAAGGCACCGCAGTTGACGGCAATAAAGGGGCCTTCAGACCTCTTGCTGTAAAGGTGGACGTACCGTGCCACCAGTTCCTTACCCGTTCCGCTTTCACCCGTGATAAGGATATTGCAGTCGGTAGGTGCAACATCCCCGGCCGTATCCAGTATTCTGAGCATCCGGGGGTCCTGAGTGATTATCCTCACCCTGTCCGTGATCTTCTCAAGGCTCTCCCTGAGCTGCCTGTTCTCTTTCTTGAGCCTTACCTTTTCCGAGGCCTCTCTTACGACCTTTCTCACCTCATCCAGATTAAAAGGCTTTGCTATATAATGGTAAGCACCGTGTTTCATTGCCTCTATGGCAGTCTCAACCGTGGCATATCCCGTAATCATTATTACCTCTAAATCGGGATTTGACTCTTTGCATCTTTTGAGTATCTGCATTCCGTCAACCCTATTCATCTTCAGGTCGGTCAGGACAATATCAAACTCATATCCGCTTAATAATTTTAAGGCGTTCCTCCCGTTTAATGTTGTTTTTATCTCATAGCCTTCCTTCTTCAAAATATACTCAAGGTTCTTTACGGCTATCTTTTCGTCATCAACAATCAGGAGTTTGATCTTGTTTTTCATCCTCGCCTCCTTTCAATGGGAGCTTTATTCTAAAGGTTGTTCCTGCACCCGGTCGGCTTTTCAGATCGATAGTACCGTCGTGCTGCTTTATTATCTCATGAGTAATATGCAGCACAAATTCCGTACCTCTTCCGACATCCCTTGTTGTGAAAAATGGGCTGAATTTTCTGTTTGTCGGCAAAAATCACTAATTCCTCAGCAAGCCTCCTGTATATCCCGTCTTTATCTTCTGCAGTATATTCCTGTTCTTCGCAAAGATGTAATATTGTAACATTCGATATTGCAAATTGCAACTATAGCACTGCATCCAAAACATCGGATATGATACAATATATACTGTTTTTGTATGATTCCAAACCCGGCAAAGGCGGATTATATCTTCATTAAAAGGAATGTTACAGTACCATGTCGATAAAAAAGAAGATAATTCTCAGTTTCTTTATCAGTTTTTCAATCATTGCAACACTTGCCATAGCAGCTTACCTGGACTTTCGTGAGACCAGAAACGAGTTTAAATATCTTGAACTTGCAGAAAGCATCAGGGGCAAGACCTTACAGTTAAGAAGACATGAAAAGAACTTCTTTCTTTACGGAGACAGTAAGGAGATTGATTTTATTCACAGGTATATAGGAGAGATTGAGGCACTTATTAAGGATGCCAAGCCTTACACCCGCAACGACAATCTTGATAGATTGGATGTCAAACTGAAGGAATTCAGCCTGGAGTTTGTAAAAATTACTTCCATGGCATCTAAGTTCCACAAAGAGTTGGCAAGCTTAAAGCCAAAAGAACCGTCATATCTTTTTTTAATACCCATCATTAAAGCCACTTTTCTGGAACACCCCATGCAAAATGCACAACTCCTTAAGCGTTTTTTCAGGATATCCAGAAAGGATGGCTATATTACATTCCTCAAAAGGCTGGGGAATGATATTAAAGACCTGCGGAAGTCCGGCGAAAAAATTATCGGGATATCTAAAGAACTGGATCGGGGTGCCCGGGAAAGAGTACAGAATATTATTAATGTTACCAAGGTAGCTGTCCTGGTATTTTTGCCTTTATCCTTCCTGATCGGGTTTATATCGCTATTTTATATCAGCCATAATATAGTTAACAGATTGAAGAAACTGATGCTGACGATTGAAAAAAGTGGTGCCGGTTTCTTTTCTCCCATGCCTTTCCCGTCGGGCCATGACGAGGTCAGCACACTAATAAGGACATACAATAATATGGCAGAGGCGTTGCAGGTGCGGGAGGAACTACTCAGGAAAAAAGAAGAGGAGTTGATGCAGAGTAAAAAGCTTGCATCCATAGGCACTCTTGCATCCGGAGTGGCACATGAATTAAATAATCCCTTGAACAACATTCATATCTCGGCACAGATATTAGCAAAAGAGATGGGTGAGGACTGTACAGGTATTATAGAGGAGACAGTTGATGATATATTGAGTCAGACATTCAGGGTAAAGAAAATAGTAGCAAATCTGCTGGATTTTGCAAGGTCAAAGGAGCCGGACTTTCAAGAAGTAAATATTGTTAATATTATACAAAAGAGATACACGCAGGCACAGAAAATAACGGGATTTAAGGATATAGCGTTTTTACTTGAGTCTCCGCCCGAAGTCTTCCTCCAGGCGGACCAGGTCCAGCTTGAACGGGTCTTCGTCAATCTCTTCACCAACGCAGCTGATGCCATGGCGGGCAAAGGAGAACTTCATGTGAAGGTCTTTCCCGAAAAAGACAAGGTTAAAATAGAGGTATCCGATTCAGGCAACGGGATTCCTCCCGAGATTAAAGACAAGATTTTCGACCCTTTCTTTACAACAAAGGACCGGGGAACCGGTCTCGGCCTGTCCATAGTATATAACATAATCAAGAACCACGGAGGCAGTGTAAGCGTGGAGAGTACGGTAGGCGCAGGAACCACATTCAGGATCTTCTTGCCGAGGTATAAATGAGCATTAAAATCTTTATTGCAGAAGACGAAGAGATAACGCTGAAACATCTGATGTATGCCCTTAAAAACGAGGGATATACTGTGTCCGGCGCAAGAGATGGTCTTGAGGCATGGCAGAAAATTAAGAAGGAGCATTTTGATATTGTTATTACGGATATAAAGATGCCCGGCCTTGACGGCCTGAGCCTGCTTGAGGGGATTAAAGAGAAAGGGATGGAGACGGACGTGATCGTTATTACGGGTTTCGGGAGCATTGATTCAGCGGTGGAGGCCATGAAAAAAGGGGCTTATGATTATATAACAAAACCCTTTAATCTGGATGAATTATTATTAAGGGTCAGAAAGATATGTGAAAAAAAAAGCCTTGAAAGAGAAAACATAGCACTGAAGATTTCACTCGGTATAGATAAAAACCTCCCTGCGTTTATCGCAAAAAGTACAAAGATGAAAGAGGTGATTAATGTCATCAGGAGCATAACTGCGTCCGATTGCAATGTTATCATTACAGGAGAAAGCGGTGTCGGCAAGGGGCTTATTGCAAAGCTTATCCACTATACAGGGACAAGGGCAAACAGGCCTTTCCTTGCAATCAACTGTGCAATTTTTACAGAGGAACTCCTTGCCAGTGAACTTTTTGGCCATGAGCGGGGGGCCTTCACAGGGGCGGTAAGCACAAAAAAGGGTCTTTTGGAGATTGCAGATACAGGGACTCTCTTTCTCGATGAGATAGCCGAAATGTCACCGTCCCTGCAGGCAAAGCTCCTGAAGGTTGTCGAGGACAGGGAGTTTTTCAGGGTTGGGGGCACAAGACCTGTGAAGGTGGATGTCAGGTTCATTGCTGCCACAAACCAGGACATAAACGGACTTGTCACCAAAGGCACTTTCAGAAAAGATCTGTTTTACAGACTCAATGTAATGGATATCTATATCCCACCATTGAGGGAAAGGAGAGAGGATATCCCGCCCCTATGCAAATACTTCCTTGAAAAACACTCAAAAAAGGCCAGGAAGGAGATAAAGGGTTTTATCAGGGAGACAATGGAGATACTGAAATCATACAGCTACCCTGGAAATGTCAGGGAGTTGGAAAATATTATCGAAAGGGCAGTGATTCTGGAACAAACATCGCTTGTCCAGCCTAAAAACCTCCCGGTTACCATGCAGATGTTTCAGATCGAAACAATAGACCCGATCAGATTAAAGACAATTGACGAGCTTAACAGGGAATATGCCTTGAAGATTCTCGACCACCTTGAAGGGAACAAGACACGGGCTGCTAAAATGCTGGGTATATCAAGAACCAGCCTCTGGAGGATTCTCAGAGAAAAGGAGTAAGCCAGGGTACATTCTCCCCGCTTGATAGCTTACCATGTCACAAACTATGGCATACCTTGGTGGGTTTTTAGGAAGAGAATGCGATGGAGAGCCTCACTACGTTTACCCCCCCCCGGGGGTACAGTCATATATATTGGGTAGGGATAAGACCTCCGGATATCAGGACTAATTGTATATGGTTACAATGGTTTTGTACTTCAACATGCCCGGGGTGGATGTTTTGAATATCCTGTAAACCCGCTTGCCTTTTATCCGCTGCCTTACATACTCCGGGAGTTCCGGGGCCGGGCTGTCAGAGATGACCACTATGGCGGTCTCTTCCGGCAGGTTCCTGCCTTTGGGTGTATAAAATGCAGGGTTCCTGTATTCCCATGTAAACCTGGTGGGTGAGTTCAATATCTCCTTTTCAGGAGGACGCTTTATGAGCGCTGAGTTGAGCCTGTAGTCGTAAAAAATCTCCTTGTCTGTATAGAGGTCGAGGATTGGCACTGCGATTGCCGGGTTTACGTCAGAGCCCTTCTGCGGCAGGGTGAAGACCTCGATGGCCTTGATGTCAAGGGTGTTCAGGGCCTGTCCGGCATTTTTCAGGTTCATTGAGGTGTGCATCTGCAGGAAGGGGAGGTAGAGGCTGTATGCCAGAAGGAGCGAGGTCAGGACAGTGCAGAGGACTATGAACCTTCTGAGGCGGATATCCCTGATCTCCTTAAGGCCGTAAGATGCCATTAGTGTCAGCATCGGAAACAGCGGTATGATGTAGCGGAGCAGTTTTATCCGGAATATGATGAGTATGATGGGCAGGTAACATATGATTGCGTATTTACCGTCCCTCTTTCTGATGGCAATCCAGGCTGAGTATATGGCTGCAAGGGTGATAAAGGGATGGGTCTGGAAGAGGAAGGCGGATGTAAAAGTCTCGGTCCATTCGTCCAGGACCGTTACCTGATAACCCGTAAGGATTCCGAACTGTTTTGAAATGACGTTGTATTTCAGCGCCACTGCCAATGCAGTAAGTATTGTTGTTATCAAGGCCACGGCAGCCGCCTTCAAGAGCACCTTTTGATGGTCTTTTTTTAGGTATACAATGAGTATGACTGCCAGGACGGAGAGCATTGGCCAGGTTGAATATTTTGAGAACATGGCGAGAAAGACCGCAATGGATGAAAACAGAATTCTCCGGGTGCCTCCGTGCTCCATTACCCTGATGAAGCTGAATATGGAGAGGGCAAGAAAAAACATGGTTGGGACATCAACCATCATGAGCGGCACCTGTGTGAAGAGATAAGGGATGCCGAGGAGGAATAATCCGCCGTAAAAACCTGTTTTTTCATCCCACAGGGTCCTGCCGATTAAATAAGTGAGCACCACTGTAAGGGAAAACAGAAGGGTCGTGAATATCTCAATATAAATAATCTTTTCGCCTGCAAATCTGAAGATCAGGCCGTAGATGAAGGGGAGTACAGGCGAGTCGGTCCACGCCGTGATCTCCCTGCCCCATTGACTGAGGAAATACCTGATGCCGTACAGCTCAAGGTGCTTGGCCTGAATGAAATATCTTGAGGTATCAATGTTAAACTGGGGCTCTATCCAGAAGACCGCTGCAGAGACAAATGAGACCGTGAAGAGGAATGTGACGGGGTATTGTTCAAAATACCGGTTTTTGGAGAGTGCCAGGGCAAGTATTGTTATCAGGATAATGCCGGGGACGAGGATGAGCAGTATCCCGGCACTGCCGAGCCCCTCAAACAGCCATGGCCACCGGAGGGTGACGTTGGTGTCTGCAGAGCGGAGCAGATAGAGTGCAAGTGGTGCAAGGATGGTGAGGAGAGAGACTGTTATGGACTCTTTTTTGCTCATATCAGGGGTAGTGTTTGTGCACAGGAATAATACCTTGAAAAACAAAGAATAATCAATTGTTACATGGTTTTTCTACCTCTATTCCGGGAAACCTCTCTGTAGCAGGCAAAAAGGCCTGCAGATAGTTTATACTATACAGTGGAAATTTGAATCTGCTGCAGCAGTTTGCATCCTCTGAGTTTGCACTGCATATGTCGAGTACTGGATGCTCTTGATCAATCTTTTTCAGGAGGGGGTTTATGTCTCGT
>QIJG01000006.1 GCA_003232715.1 Nitrospirota bacterium | reverse complement strand
TCCGTCTGTTAAATCAGCTCGGTAAAATACTCGAGCTTGACAGGGTTGAACTGAGCATTGTCTTTGTTAATGACCGCAGGATGAAAGAGCTTAACAGGGTCTACAGGTCCCTTGACAGGACAACGGATATCCTCTCTTTTCCCCTGTATAATTCAATGAAAGATATTCGTCAGGGTTTAAAAACCCTCCCCGGAGGGACCCTGCTGGGGGATATAGTAATAAACCTCCACAGGACTGTTGAACAGGCAAAGGAAGACGGCAACACCTTTTATGAAGAACTCACCTTTCTTTTAATCCATGGCCTCCTCCACCTTACCGGATACGACCATGAGGTAAATGCATACCAGGCAGGGAAGATGAGGGAAAAAGAGCTGGAGCTAAAAGATGCCCTTAAGGAAATGGGTTAAATCCACAAATAATGCTATAGAAGGAGTACTGCATGCGGCAAGGACACAGCGGCATGTGAGATTCCATCTCCTGGCGGCTTCCGGGATATTAATCCTGAGTTTTGTTCTTGGAGTCAGGAAGGATGAGTTCATCCTGATTTCACTTGTTGCCGTTATTGTAATCCTTGCAGAGATGCTGAACTCTGCTTTGGAAGTGACTGTGGATATCATTTCGCCCCAGAAGAGCGAGAAGGCCAGAGTGGCAAAGGATATTGCGGCCGGAGCAGTCCTGATTACGGCCTTCGGGGCCTCTATTATCGGATATACCATACTTGCTCCTTACATAGAAAAAGCATTCTCCGAGGGTCTCCATATCGCAAAACATACAGGTGAAGATATCGCAATCATCGCCCTGGTAATAGTATTAATCCTGGTGGTGATAAGCAAGGCGCACTTTGGCAAGGGACATCCCCTGAGAGGGGGAATGCCAAGCGGACATGCCGCACTGTCATTCTCAGTGTGGGTATCTGTTACTTACATCAGTGAGAACTACATAATCTCGATCCTGACCTTTATCACTGCTGTGGCAATCGCCCAGAGCCGGCTTTCAGTCAAGGCCCATAATGCCTGGGAGGTGATCTTGGGCGCACTCATGGGGGCGTTGGTAACATTCGTACTTTTTAGTGTCTTTTATTGAGGAACGGTTGGCAAGCTATCTGGCCTATCCGACCTATCTTGCTCTGGCTGACCCGGCTTGTCAGCCTGCCAACGGAATCCTTACCAGAAAGGTCGTCCCCTCTTCCGAAGATACAAAGTTTACCGTTCCACCTAAAAGGCTGACGTTCTTGTGAACGATTGCGAGACCAAGCCCCGTACCACTTTCCCTGGTGGTATAAAAAGGCAGAAAAACCTTCTCCCTGATCTCTTCGGGAATCCCCCTGCCGGTATCACTGACTGCAATCAGGAGGCTATGACCTTCCCGTTTTGCTATTATTGTGAGAATACCTCCATCCGGCATAGCCTCAACAGCATTTCGGATAAGATTGTAAAATGCCTGTCTCAACAGGACCTCATCACCTTTAAGTGTATAATCCTTAAGTATGGTATCCGGTTTAATATCGTCACGGTCTTTCAGAATATGCTCAAGTATGTTTTCAATAATTTCCTTTATATCAACATCCATCATATTGGGGGTTATCGGCTTTGCAAAAGATAGAAAATCTCCGATTATCCTGTCCATAACATTTATCTCTTTCATTATGGTCTCAACCTCCGGGATGGAGCTGATATCCTCCTTCCTTGACAGTATCTTTGCGTAACCTGAAATAACAGCCATGGGGTTCCTGAGTTCATGGGCTATTCCAAGGGATATCTCACCAAGAGACGAGAGCCATTCACGCAGCCTTATCTGTTTTTCAAGGGATTTCAGCTCAGTAAGGTCTGTAAAGATGAGTATCTGTCCAATGGTTTCTCCGTTACGGTTAAAAAGGGACGACATATTGAGACCTATCCACCTCTTCTCACCCGCTGCATTCTCATAGAGATACTCTCCACGCTTGAGGCTCTTTCTCATCTCAATAAGTTCCTTGAGGGGGGAGAGGAAAACCTCGTGATAGGGTCTTCCGACAATGTCTTCAGGTCTGTAGCGCAGTATCATGGCAGCCGCATTATTGACCTTTGTCAGCCTGAGGTCGTTGTCAAGACTTACAACGCCGCTGGGAACACTCCGGACAATGTTGTCACTGTAACTCTCCACTTCCTCTGCATGGTCCTCCGCCCTCTTTCTGAGCTGGTCCAGCTCCCGCTCATTCTCCTTGAGCCTGGCAACAAGTTCATGGAATGTATCAACCACAAAGGAGACATCTGAACGGTCCTCTTCGGGCTCTTTCCTCTTTTTCCTGAAGATCCTCATAAAGAAAAAGAAGAGGAGGATTATTATTACCAGAAAGAGCAGCAGGGAGAGCACAAATGTCTGTTCAGCAAAAAAGTTCACCTTGTTCATAATTTAGGAATACCCCCTCAGATAGAGCTTCAGCAACTCCTGTCCCCACAGGACGGAGATTGCCGAGCCAAGGGCAAGGAATGGACCGAACGGTATCCTGGTCTTCCGGCCCTTTCCTTTAAAGAGCATAAGACCGATGCCGATGACCGAGCCTGCCAGACTTCCCAGGAAAGTCGTCAATAATACCCCCTTCCATCCCGTCAGGGCGCCCACCATTGCCATCATCTTTATGTCACCGCCACCCATACCGCCTCTACTCAGCACAGCCACCGCATAGAAGAGACCGCCTCCAAGGAAGAATCCCGTAAGGGACTGCACCATCCCGAGATCAGTCCCCCTTTCAAAGGGGTCGGAAACCAAAAAAATCCCCAGCAGCAGGGCTATGGCCGCACCTGGAAGTGTGATAACATCAGGGATAATCTGAAAATCAAGGTCAATGAATGTGATAACGATCAGGGTTGAGAAATATATCATGAATATAAGACTGCTCAGGTCAGGACCGAATTCCCGGAGCACAAGCATGTAACAGAGGCCATTAAGGAACTCAACTGCCGGATACCTGAAGGAGATACGCCCTCCGCAGTATCTGCACCTCCCCCTCAGCAGGATAAAGCTGAGCACGGGTATGTTGTCCCATGGCTTCAGGCCATTGCCACAGGAAGGACAACGTGAGGCAGGTCTGACAATCGACAATTCTCTCGGCATCCGGTATATGCAGACATTGAGAAAAGAGCCTATAATCAGACCAAATGCAAAAACAATAGCATATATCATAAGTTATAATATTGAAGAATCAGGGATAAACTCCTGCATTTATTAGTAATTAATCCTCCAGCTTGCTCAATTCACTTACCCTGCTCTTTGCTGTTTCGATCTCTTCATTTACAGCCTCTATCTCTTTAAAAATAGTCCGAACCTCCTGATCGGTAAATACGTCATGACTGGGTGATTCCTTTAATTGCAACACCCTTTCACCCAGACGCAGGACAACTTCATCACGTTTTCTCCCGACAACTTCTATGTTATTAAGGAGCTTGATAATGGCAAGTTCAATATGGAGTCTCTTGCTGAATAGTGAGGCAAGCCATCTGAGTCTCTCTACCCCTTTGTGAAACCATTTTTTAATACGCAACCACTGCATTCCGCCCTCCTCATCAACTCGTCCTGAATATCTCTATTTTACCACGCCAGAATCTCTCAACCCTATCCCTCAGTAAAGGATACCCGGATAAATCAGGGTCCTGTTCCACTATCTTAAAGGACTCCTTCCTCGCCATACTGAGGAGTCGTGCATCCCTTACCAGGTTGGCCACCTTCAGGTCGGGCATACCCGACTGTCTTGTCCCGAAAAACTCTCCCGGCCCTCTGAGTATAAAATCCTCTTCAGCAATCCTGAATCCATCGGTATATCCGACCATAACATCAAGCCTTCTCCGGGCCTCCTCTGAAAGCTTACCATAAGCCAACAAAAAACAGTAAGACTGATGGGTGCCTCTGCCCACACGTCCCCTCAGTTGATGAAGCTGTGAGAGTCCGAATCTCTCTGCATGAACAATCAGCATCAGAGAGGCATTGGGGACATCCACACCAACCTCTATAACAGTAGTACTTACAAGTATATCTATTCCGCCTTTTTTGAAGGACTGCATTATCTCTTCGCGCTCATCCGGCTTCATCCGTCCATGAATGAGGCCTGTCCTGAAATCAGGGAATATCTTCTCAAAGGCCTCTTTCCCCGGTATGGCCGACTTTAAATCCGTCTTTTCAGACTCCTCTATCAGGGGATAGACAATATATGCCTGTCTGCCCTTTTTTATTTCAGACCTGATTAAACCATACAGCATTCCCTTCTCTCTCTCCCTGAAGAGCCTTGTAATTACCTGTTTTCTCCTGGGTGGAAGTTCATCAATTACAGAGCAGTCAAGGTCTCCGTAAAGTGTCAGTGATAATGTCCTTGGTATGGGCGTAGCCGTCATGACCAGCACATCGGGGTTCAACCCCTTTTTCCTCAGCATGGCCCGCTGCATCACCCCAAACCGGTGCTGCTCATCAATAATCACCATGCCGAGCTTGTGAAACCTCACGTTTTCCTGTATCAGGGCATGCGTTCCTATGATTATATGAACATCTCCGGACTCAATCTCCTTAAGGGGTCTTTCTTTCCTGCTGCCGGTAAGCAGCACACACCTCAGCCCCAACTCCTCTACAAGACTGCGGACGTTCATATAGTGCTGTTCGGACAGTATCTCCGTGGGGGCCATGAGTGCGGCCTGGTAGCCCGACTCAACCGCTACAAGCATTGCCTTTAATGCAACTATGGTCTTGCCGGAGCCCACATCTCCCTGCAGCAGCCTGTTCATCGGCCCCGGACTCCGCATATCCGCCTGTATCTCCGCAAAAACCCTTTGCTGAGCATTCGTAAGCCTGAAAGGAAGCACCTTCTCCAGTCTTTTAATCAGACGGCCCTCTGATCTGAAAGATATCCCTTTCTCTCTCTCCCTGCCCTTATTTATGACTGCAAGCCCTGTCTGTAACAGAAAAAACTCCTCAAATGCGAGCCTCCTGTGATAGGCACTCACTCCCCTGTTTAAATCGTTCAGGTCGGCTTCCGGCGGGGGGAAATGGATATGCTTAAAAACCTCTTTGATCGGCAGCAGGTCATATCTCCTTAAAATCTCTTCAGGCATATCCTCTGTAAGGCGGGAAGAAGCAAAATCAACTATATTGTGCATCATTGCCCTGAGGGCCCTGGCCCCAAGACCTGCTGTTGTCCTGTATATGGGCACGATCCTTAATGTGTGTATGTTGTCCCGGCCCTGCTCATTGCCCGGGATTTCGTAATCAGGATTCTGCATCTCAGGTCCGGCCCCTGAGTATGGGTCCCTCTTCACAATACCGCTGAGGACAACTGTCTTGCCCGCGGTAAAGAGTTTCTTCATATAGGGCTGGTTAAACCACTTCGCCCTCAGAAAACCCGTTCCATCGCCAACAACAAGCTCAAAGATCTTCATATTCTTTCTGGGGGTATTGATAATATCAGCCGAGATGACCTTTCCGGTTACCGATTGAAGCAGTTCATATCCGAGATCGGCAATCCTGCAGTTTAACCTTCTGTCTTCGTATCTACAGGGAATGTGGCAGAGGGCATCAGCTACCGTCTTTATTTCGAGTCTTGCAAGTAATTTTGCTTTTCCGGGACCAATGCCCTTCACAAACTGGACAGGATAATCATGGAGGTCTTTATTCATGGATATGAGGGCACGTCTAAACAGGCAAAGGCAGAGATTAGAAAATCTTACGCTTACTCGGTCCCGCCCCTGCCCTGACTTTTACCTGAGCATAATACATCTATTTAGTGTCTGTGTATAAACTACAGTAATTTGTCATTCCCGCAACGGGAATCCTTCTTAAATAACGATTCCGGACAAGCCGGAATGACAGAAAACAGCAACGGTTCGACTTTATACACAGACTCTATTTAATCCGTTGACTTATCGTCCTCGTCATCAAACCTGTTTCCCTCTATTACCTCTCCAAAGGCGGACTCAGCCTCATCCTGTTTAATCTTTGAATATTCGGACTCGCTGATTATATCAATCTCCCAGCCCGTCAGCTTCATGGCAAGCCTGACATTCTGTCCCCGTTTTCCTATTGCAATGGAGAGTTGCTGGTCATTGACAACAACCATAGCAGTGCGGTCCTCTTCATTTATCCCTATCCTGTCGACCGCAGCAGGGCTTAACGCCCTTGAAATAAGCATTCTTGCATCATCACTCCATGGGATAATATCTATCCTCTCGCCCCTCAGTTCCCTGACAATGGCCTGAACCCTGGTGCCCTTCATCCCGACACAGGCCCCGACAGGATCTATCGAGGAATCGTTTGAAGTGACGGCGATCTTTGTCCTTTCGCCCGGCTCCCGCACTATATTTTCAATTACTACAATCCTGTCATCTATCTCGGGAACTTCCGTCCTGAAGAGCTCAGCAACAAAATCCGGTGAATTACGGCTAAGGAGTATCTCCGGGCCTTTCGGTGAAACACGGACATCCAGCACAAGAGCCCTTATGGCATCACCCCGTTTCAGGTTCTCTCCCGGCAGGGTCTCCCTGTGAGGAAGCTGGGCCTCAATCCTGCCGAGGTTTACAAAATAGACTCCCCGTTCCTTACGCGTTACAACACCACTGACAATCTTGCCAACCTTATCCTTGAACTCGTTATAAACGATCTCCCGCTCTGCCTCTCTGACCTTCTGAACGATAACCTGCTTTGCCGTCTGGGCAGCGATCCTGCCAAAATCATGCAGCTCTAAAGGGATGGCAACATAATCACCCGGATTCTTTTCCGGATCAATCTTCCGGGCCTCTTCAAGAGATATCTCTTCCTCCGGGTTGTTAACTACATCAACAACATCCTTAAGTACCGAGAGATGAATCTCACATGTATCGGGGTCAATGCGTAACTCCACATTCCTTTTACCACTAAACCTCTTCTTGACAGCGCTCAGGAGCGCCGACTCAAGCGCCTTGAGCACGGCATCCTTTGGAATCGCTTTTTCCCTGCATATCTGTTCAATGATGTAACAAAACTCTTTATTCATTAAAATTCTATCTCCAGTCTTGCCTTTGAGACAATTTTGTAGGGTATTTCAACCTCTTTATTATCAAGCTCAAAGACTATGATGTCCCCCTTTACGGACTTTATCCTTCCGGTAAAAAAGGTCTGATTATCTATCCTCTCCGTGGTTACCACCCTTGCCTGCCTGCCCTTGAACCGCTCAAAATCCTCTATGTTCCTCAGTGGCCTGTCAAGCCCCGGGCTGGTCACCTCCAGGGTGTAAGTGCCCTGAATCGGGTCTTCTACATCCAGTAAGGCCTCCAGTTGTCTGCTGACACGTTCACACTCCTTTATACCGATCCCCTGCTCATTGTCAATAGCAACCCTTAGGATCATCTTTCCCCTCCGTCCTATCAGCCCCACATCAAAGAGCTCAACGCCTGCAATCTCTGTGGCTTCCGTTGCCAGTTCCATTACCTTCTTCCTTATTATCTCCCTGGATACCATGTAAACTAAGTAAACTAAGTAAACTAAAAACAAAAGAGTGGATTAACCACTCTCCATAATTCGCTTCTTTAACATATCTGCAGAAGCGTTAACCGGTCCTTTTAAATCAGCTGCTGAGAATAGCCGGGGCCGGATAATGTAAAAAACATACGTATTAACTTATCAATTTTTCTTGTATAAAGTCAAATCAGTGTTAGAATAAACCCTGTTGGAATAGAGATCGGCAACTCCTCCGCAACAGGAAAATAGTCAGGGATTTATTCCCTTGCCCTGTTATGTTAATATACTTGTTATGTTAATATATACGTAGCTTAAATACCTGAGTGTCTTGAAACCCTGAACCACTATAATTTAAATTTAATAATATAACCTGATTTAAAGAAGTACCAAATCCCTGGTCCGGGAGCTTCACTTCAGGATATCAGGAGGCAGGATGGTCATAGGCAAGCCTTTATTGACGGCAGAAGAAATTCAGGCAAAGGTGAAAGAACTCGCCCGGCAGATCTCAAATGATTATGAGGGCAGGGAACTGCTCGTGGTGGGACTGCTGAAGGGGGCATTCATGTTCCTCTCCGACCTTGCCAGGCATATTCAGGTACCCCTTACCATCGACTTTATTATAGCTTCAAGCTATGCAAAGACGGACACTACCGGTGAAGTGAAGATACACTGCGATATGAGAGAGGAGATTGAGGACAGAGATATCCTGGTAGTTGAAGATATTGTTGACACCGGGATAACCCTGAACTACCTCAGGGAGAGGTTTTTAGCAAGGTTGCCGAGGTCACTGAAGATTTGTGCCCTTCTTGATAAAATTGACAGACGCATTGTAGATGTTCCGATTGATTATAAAGGGTTTGAGATACCAAACGAGTATGTTGTGGGTTATGGCCTGGATTACGATAACAAATACAGGAACCTCCCCTATATCGCAATATTTAAAAGAAGTGACTGAGTCCGTTAATCATTAAATCCGTCACATAAATTCTCGTTTTGTCACCCTGAGTGAAGCGAATTTTAAATTATAAATTATGTATGAACTTACGATAGAGACCATTTTTTCAGCGGCCCATCAACTCAGGGGCTATAAGGGCAAGTGTGAGGCCCTTCACGGGCATAACTGGAAGGTTCAGGTCCATATCCTTGCCGAGAGGTTGAATGATATAGGTATAGCAATAGATTTTCATGACCTGAAGGATCATGCAAATGAGATTGTTGAACAACTTGACCATGGGGCTCTGAATGAGATATTCCCGTTTACTGAAATAAATCCTTCATCTGAGAACATTGCCAGGTGGATATTCGACTCCCTCAAGAGGAAGATTGATGATGAAAACATCAGGGTCTCGGCCGTCACTGTCTGGGAGTCGGATACTGCATCAGCCACGTACTATGAAGATTGACACAGACTTGGCAGAAGATATTTTAAAAAAAGCGATAAGAAACGGAGCGGATCTTGCCGAAGTCTTTATGCTCTCCGCGAGGTCACTCTCCGTAGAGGTGAAGTCCCGGGAGATTGATGCCCTCGAGACTTCAATGGATTTCGGTTATTCCCTGAGGGTCATAAAGAATCAACGCCTCGGTTTCTCCTATTCAACCGAACCGAAGAACCGGCAGAGAGTCGTTGACGATGCCCTTGAATCTTCCCTCTTTACCGGTGAAGACCCCTGCCTTGATATTGCCGGACCTGCAACCTGTCCTGAAATAGATATATATGACGAGACAATTGCGGCTATTTCCGAAGAAGATGCCATTGACAGGGTGAAACGGATTGAAGATACCGCGCTTAAGAGAGACCGGCGGATAAAAAAGGTAAGGAAGGCATCCGGCAGTTTTGCTGAAGCGGAAATCCTTATCCTCAACTCCAAAGGACTGCAAGCCGGATACAGGTCAACATCTGCAAGTGCCCAGATAATGGTTGTAGCAGAAGACGGCCATGATGCACAGATGGGCTGGGGATATGAGAGCAACAGATTCCTGAGGGGAGTGGATTTTGAGATGGCCGGCAGAGAGGCCGCCGACAGGGCGTTGAGGCTGCTGGGGGCAAGAAAGATAGTAACCGGAAAGGGTTCCGTCCTCCTGGACAGCTCCGTGGCATCTGAGTTCCTGAGTCTCCTTGCATCTTCTTTTTCCTCAGAAAATGTCCAGAAAGGGAAGTCCCTTCTCATCGGCAGAAAGGGTGAGCGGGTTGTTTCCGAAAAGATAAATATTGTGGATAACGGTCTCCTTAAAGGAGTCGTCGGCAGCAGACCCTTTGATGCTGAAGGCACACCTTCCCTTGAAAAAAGGCTCATTCAGGGAGGTCGGCTTACGGGGTACATGTACAACATCTATACGGCCGGAAAAGACGGTACCGTCTCAACAGCCAATGCCGTCAGGCATGGAATACACGGTGTACCGGTAGTGGGGATATCCAATCTTTACCTTGAAGGTGCTTCGGATAAATTCATATACGGCTATGATGAGCTGACCGGCCGGATGGAGCGGGGACTGCTTGTCACAGAGGCCATGGGCATCCATATGGCAAATCCCATAACCGGTGAATTCTCCATAGGTGTCACAGGGTTATGGATTGAGGGGGGAGAGGTCAGGCATCCTGTAAAGGAGGCCGCCATCTCCGGAAATATACTCGGGTTTTTTGGGAATATTGCGGGAGTCAGCCGTAATCTGCGGTTTTACGGAAACATCGGCGCACCTGATATCCTGATAGAGGACGTCGACATAAGCGGATGATATGGTCATTTGTCACTGGTCACTGGTTATTGGTCAAACGGCCAACGGCTAATGACTATTGACTAATGATTCTTACTACAGGAGGAGACCATGAATTATTTTCTTACTGAAGAACAACAGATGCTCAGAGAGCTGACAAGACAGGTTGCAGAAGAGAAGATCGTACCTGTACGGGCAGCACTTGATGAGAAAGAAGAGTTTCCCCATGAAATTATGAAGGTCCTTGCCCAGTCAGATATATTCGGGATATTTATCCCTGAAGAATACGGCGGACTTGGAATGGGCTCGCTTGAGCTCTGCCTGGCTGTAGAGGAATTGAGCTGGGCATGTCTCGGGGTATCCACAACTTATGCTGCCAATGCACTCGGCACATACCCGATATTACTGTTTGGTTCAGAGGAACAAAAGGAAAAATATCTGCCTGCTATAGCTGCAGGCAAGAAACTCGTGGCTTTTGCACTCACAGAGGCCAATGCCGGCAGTGATGCTGCGGGTGTACAGAGCACTGCCGTAAAAGACGGTGATTATTACATCCTTAACGGCACCAAACAATGGATTACCAATGGCGGTGAGGCTTCTATATATACGGTAATTGCCATTACCGACCGGTCCAAAGGTCCAAGAGGCGCAAGTGCCTTTATTGTGGATAAGGGGACACCCGGGTTTTCATTCGGCAAAAAAGAGAAGAAGATGGGCATAAGGGCATCTATAACAAGTGAGCTGATCTTTGAGGAGTGCCGCATACCAAAGGAAAATATACTTGGCCGCGAGGGCATGGGTTTTATTGTCGCCATGAAGACCCTCGATCAGTCAAGGGTCGGGGTTGGAGCTCAGGGACTCGGGGTTGCCCAGGGGGCAGTTGATGAGGCAATAAAGTTTGCAAAACAGCGTGTACAATTCGGCAAACCCATCATCAGCTTTCAGGCAATCCAGCACATGCTTGCAGATATGTCCACCCGGGTAGAGGCGTCAAGGGCACTGGTATATGCAGTGGCAAAGCATATTGACAGCGGCGCTAAAGACTTTTCAAAGGTAGCTGCAATGGCAAAGGTTTTTGCCACTGATACGGCCATGAAGGTAACCACGGATGCCGTACAGGTAATGGGTGGCTCCGGTTATATGAGAGAATATCCGGTTGAGAAGATGATGAGAGACGCAAAGATTCTACAGATATATGAAGGAACGAACCAGATTCAGAGAAACGTGATTGGACAGGCTCTTATCAAGGAGGCTGTTAGCAGGGAGAATGGTTCATGAAGATTATAGTCTGCATCAAGCAGGTACCGGACACGGCAGAGGTGAGGATAAACCCTGAGACCAATACCCTTATACGGGATGGTGTGCCAAGCATCATAAACCCTTTCGACCTGCACGCAATTGAGGCAGGACTGCATCTGAAAAGCGAGTTAGGCGGCACTGTTACAGTGCTGACAATGGGCCCGCCCCAGGCAGAAGATGCACTGAGAGAGGCCATCTCGATGGGTGCCGACGAGGCAGTACTCCTTACAGACAGGGCCTTTGCCGGCTCAGACACACTGGCAACAGCTTATACCATGTCAAGTGCAGTCAGGACAATCGGTTTTGATATAATACTCTGCGGAAAACAGGCAATCGACGGTGACACTGCCCAGGTAGGACCTGAAATGGCCGAGTTCCTCAATATACCACATGTTGCCTATGTCGGAAAGTTTGAGGAGATTAATGCCGGCATGCTCAGGGTCCAGCGGTTAATGGACGAGGGTTACGATGTTGTTGAGACCTCGGTGCCGGTTCTTCTGACAGTTGTCAAGGAGCTGAACCAGCCAAGACTGCCCTCACTAAAAGGCAAGATGAAGGCAAAAAAGTCCGTTATAAAGAAGCTCACACATCCCGATATAGGGACTGAGGAGAAAAACCTCGGCCTTGCCGGCTCGCCCACCCAGGTTAAAAATATCTTTGCACCTGAGGCAAAGAAAGACAGGAAGGTACTTACAGGCACACCCGGGGAGCAGGCAGCTCAGCTCATCGAAGAACTAAAAAGTCTCAAATGCATATAAACAGACTCCGACTAAACTGAATACAGAACACGAAAAACCGATCAAGCTAAACGTGGAGGACATCAATTATGCGTATAGTTGTTGACAATAAACTTTGTACAGGCTGCGAAACCTGTCTGAGTTCATGCCCCTATGATGCCATTGTATTGAAGGACGATAAGGCATTCATAAATGAATACTGCCAGCTCTGCAGGGCCTGCCTTGAGGTCTGTCCCGAGGGAGCCATAAAAGAGATCGAGACCGGAGTGGGTGTTGAGGATACCACGGACAGGGATTCCTTCAGGGGTGTCTGGGTATTTGCTGAACAGAGAGACGGCAGGATTGCCGATGTCTCCTTTGAGCTCCTTGGTGCAGGCAGAAGACTCGCCGATGCGAGAGAGGCCGGGCTTTCAGCCGTGCTCTTTGGTGCAGACAATTCAGAGGCAGAGAGGCTTATCCACTGGGGCGCCGACAGGGTATACCATTCAGAAGCCCCTGTATTTGAACACTTTAATGACGAACCTTACGTGGAGCTTTTATCCCGGCTCATTTCAGAGCACAGACCGGAGATTCTCCTTACCGGCGCAACTCCCACCGGGAGGTCGTTCTTTCCAAGGGTTGCTGCAAGGGTAGGGACCGGACTCACTGCAGACTGTACCTCACTTGAAATCGACTCTGAGACCGGAAACCTGCTCCAGGTCCGTCCGGCATTCGGCGGCAATATCATGGCCACAATCCTCTGTCCATACCGCCGGCCCCAGATGGCTACTGTAAGGCCGAGAGTCATGAAAAAGGGCCAATACGACAAAACCGGAACAGGAGAAATACTGAAGATAAAGGCCGATGACATCCAGTCGAAAACAAGGGTGACGGAGACTATAAAAGAGGTCTCCGAGACGATGGTGAACCTCCAGGAGGCTGACGTTATCGTGGCCGGTGGCAGGGGACTTGGAAAAATAGAGGGTTTTCAGATGCTTCAGGAGCTCGCAGGACTCCTTGGCGGCGCGATTGGAGCGTCAAGGGCTGCAGTGGATGAAGAATGGATACCCTATAGCCATCAGGTCGGCCAGACCGGTAAGACGGTCTGCCCGAAAATATATATTGCCTGCGGCATCTCCGGTGCAGTACAGCACCTGGTAGGAATGCAGTCCTCCGACATCATAATAGCCATAAACAAGAACCCTGATGCCCCGATCTTCAATGTGGCAAACTATGCAATAGTCGGAGACGTATATGAGGTACTGCCTGTTATCATACAGAAGTTAAAAGAGGTAAAAGGAATATGAGCATGGCTTTTATATTCCCGGGACAGGGTTCACAATACATTGGTATGGGAACGGGTCTCCATGAAGAATACCGGGAGGCAAGGGAGACCTTTGATGAGGCATCGGAACTGCTTGGCTATGATGTGGCGGCACTCTGCTTTAGCGGCCCGAAGGAAGAACTGAACAGGACATTCAGGACACAGCCCTGCCTGCTTACCGCAAGTATAGCCGCCCACAGGGTATTGACCTCCAGGGGGATTGCAGCCCCTTCAGCTGTGGCCGGTCACAGCCTTGGTGAGTACTCTGCACTCGTAGCAGCAGGGGTGATTGAATTCGGAGACGCAGTCCTTCTGACTAAAAAGAGGGGACGTTTTATGCAGACCGCCGTTCCTGAATCAATGGGGCTGATGGCTGCAATACTCGGGCTTCAAAGGGAGCAGGTGGATGAGGTATGCCTGTCAGTCAGCTCGGGGTATGTCTCACCCGCAAACTATAACTGCCCCGGACAGATAGTTATTGCAGGTAAAAGAGAGGCCGTGGAAGAGGCGATGAGACTTGCCGTGAGCGCCCCATCTCACTGCGCACTGATGATAGAGGCATCCATAAAGCTTGCAGAAGAGCTCAGGCACATCCATTTCAATCCCCCCAGTGTACCGATAGTAAACAATGCTGATGCAATGTTTCTCAATACCGTCGACAGCATCAAGGCATCCCTCGTTAAACAGCTTGACAGTACCCTGCTCTGGGAAGACTCCGTGAGAAACATGACTGATTCAGGAATTGATACCTTTATTGAAGTAGGGCCGGGAAAAGTGCTTTCAGGACTGATAAAGAGGATAGCCCCGGAGGCCACTACATTCAATACCGATGCCGGTATTGAGCAGGTTGTGGAGGGAGTAAAAAATTAATGTCTCTGCTCCTGTTAAAATATTTTGGATATAAAACTACCAAGTTATGGCAGAGGGTTGAATTGTCATTCCCGCAACGTCGGGAATCATATCCCTCTTTGATTCCGGACAAGCCGGAATGACACCTGAGAGTTGACACGGCAATATTATAAAAAAACACTTTTAAAGGGGGACGGAATATGACAACCCCGGACAAATCCGAATTAAAAGAACGAATACGTAGTAACTGGAGATCAGTAGCCGAAGGCTGGCGTCGGCGTGATGATCTATTGCGAAAGGGTGCGGCCCCCGTTACCGAACGTATGCTTGAACTGTCCGGAATATCCTCCGGTTCCAGACTGCTTGATATTGCCTCGGGCACGGGAGAACCTGCGATATCGGCGGCACAAATTGTTGGTGAGTCCGGCAAGGTAATCGGTATTGATCTGGTTGATGAAATGCTCGCCGTTGCCCGTGAGAAGACCGGGAAAATGAATCTCGGCAATATCGAGTTCCACTGTATCGATGCTGAAACACTGGATTTTACAGCAGGTTCGTTTGATGCGGTGACCATCCGCTGGGGCCTGATGTTTATGCCGGAGCCGCAGGCCTGCCTCGCTGCTGCCCATAAGGCACTGAAGCAGGATGGGCGTATCAGCTTGGCCTGCTGGGCTGCCCCGGAGAAAAATCCATTTGTAGGTATACTTATCAGGACATTAAGCAAGTACATGGAGATCCCTGTTCCACCTCCCGGTACCCCCGGTATTTTTGCTTTTTCGAATTCAGAGCGTTTGAAAGATGTCCTCACATCAGCAGGTTTCAGAAACATCGTATTGGAAGAGATGACAATCAATGTCATTGAGGTTGATGACGGTCGCGCCTATTGGGAGGCGATGTCGGATTTGGCTGCACCGGTCATGGCGCTCGTCAGGCAACTGGAAGAGTCCGTTCGATCAGACTATATCGATGAGGTAATCAAGGTTGCGGATACATTGAAGCAAGGCGAAACTCTGTGCATGAGAGGCACTACATGGATTGCTTCCGCCGATAAATAAGTCTTTGCTGAGGTATCGCGGGTAAGGCTTTTTCAGCAAGGTTTCCTGCAAGAGGATTTATGGGGGGGGGTAGACAAGCGATATCAGGTGGTTTATTGAAGATCCGCTCTTTATTTTTTTGCTCTTGATAAACCATAGAGTGGTATGGTATAAACATTGAGTGGAGTCTCTAAAAACCTATTACAAAAAGGAGGATTTATAGTGAAACGTACACTACTCGTTGCACTGTGGCTGTTCGGCATTACCGTTATGATTCTACCTTCAGGACCGGCCTTTGCCGTTCCCAGCTTTAGCCGTCAGACGGGCGCTTCCTGTGCGGCCTGTCACACATCCTACCCGGGACTTACGGCCTTCGGTCGCCGGTTCAAGCTCAACGGATACACGGCGACAAACCTGTCTCAGGTTAAGGTCAAGCCTTCCCGGTCCATGCCTGGGATGTCGATCAACCAGATCCCGAATCTGTCGCTAATCGTTCAGGCTGATGAGAGTTACCTGGCCAAGGCACTGCCGGGACAGGATAAGACAAACGCAAACTTTCCCAAGGAGTTCGGCGTTTACTATGCCGGCAGGATTGCCCCTCATCTGGGCACATTTCTGCAGTTGACTTATGATTCAGGCGGCAGCATCAGCATAGACATGAGTGATATACGTTATACGGGGAAAACGGGCAAACATGTGTGGGGAGTTGATCTTAATAACGGTCCGACTTTTGAAGATCTCTGGAACAGTACACCGGGGTACGGGTGGCCGTATGTCGAGAATTCAACCGGGGTTGACCCGTTAGTGCCGTTTCTTGCCAGTGAGGACGTCATGACCAATGTGATCGGCATTGGGGCCTATGACTATTGGAATAATAAGGTGTATGGGTATCTGGGTGTCTACCAGTCCGCTAAACAGGGTAATACGCCTGCTACAGGCGCTGCAATCAGGGATGCGGCTCCTTACTGGCGATTCGCCTGGACACCTATCGACAATCTCGAGATCGGAACCTTCGGATTTTACGCTAAATATAATCCCGACGACCCTTTTACCACGGGTAATAACCAGCACATACTTGACACTGGGTTGGACAGCCAGTACCAGATATATCAGGGCAACTCGGTCTATACCTTTCATGCCCGCTATGTCCGCGAAAATCGCAGTGATATCACCGATATTCCAGGTACCACCAGCCTGACAACGCATTTCGTCAACATGGATGCCAACTGGTACTATCAACACCGTTACGGGCTGGGCGCCGGCCTGGTATTTGTGCGGGGCGATCAAAGTAATTTCTATAACAAGATCGACCCGGATGCGTTTAACCTCAATAGCAAACCGGACACTAATGGTCTGACTCTTCAGGCGGATTATCTGCCCTGGGAAAATGTACGCCTCTCATTACAATACACCGCGTACCTCAAGTTCAACGGTTCCAGCAAGAACTACAACGGCGATGGACGTAATGCCTCTGACAATAATGCACTAATATTAAATGCACTGTTAGGATTCTAAACAGTAAGGAGACTTCACATATGCTGAGTATATTTAAGAAGACAGGTTCTTATCAGCTATCGGTCCTGCTTGTGGGATTGGTGTTTACGGGGTTGATAGTCGCAGGATGTACACAGAAGCCGGCAAAAAAACAGGATGCTACCATAGCACCTTCAACAACATCCACGGTGTCGGCAGAGAAAGGAAAGAAGCTTTACGATACGAGGTGTATCGAGTGTCACGGCAGGAATGGCAAAGGTGTTCCGGGTGATGCCCCTCCTCTGCAGGGTCTTGTGGGGTCTCATGTCAAGCTAACGGATGGTACAACTATAACGGCTGATGATGCCTATATTCTTCAGTCGATTAAAAAACCCGATGCAAAAGTTGTTAAGGGTTACAATGTTATGCCGCAGCTTGGTGTTAGCGATGCCGATGCAAAGGTTTTGATAGAGTATATTAAATCCTTGAAGTAAGGGCCTGATACAGCCTGGGTTTCCATTGAACGGCACTACAGTCTGCATGAACAAATACAATACTGCCGCCCCGAAATAAGTTCGGGGCGGCAGTATTGTATGAATCTTCTCATCACGTCCTAAAGCTATTACTTCCCGTGACTTACCACTCCGGAATATATCTGTATACTCATATTAATCTTCATAGAAAAAATCTGCGCAAATCTGTGTAATCTGCGGATAGATCTTCTTGGAAATTCGATGCATAACTCTCCTCAACACTCTCTTATCCCGTCAAAATTTTTCCCTGATGAAGGGATAATAAGGTATAATGGCAAACAGACAACAAGCTCCATAAAGTCGGCTCCGGAGGAACTACCTCCATCTCTTGTACAGCTTCGTGGCGCACTGTAGACCCGACCTTTCCGTCTTTGATTGAGGCAAAAGAGAAAGTTTTTCAGCTTCACGATGCCTTCACGATAACGTCGTGAAGAGTTCTCGCTCTCCATATATGTAGGCTGCAGTGCCTATTCCAATGAAAGCGGCCAGCAAATACAGGGTAATGAGCAGTGGCAAGCTTTCTTTATGGTATACTGGGAGAAGGAGACGGTTAATGGAGCTGTTGTGATGATATTTTAAGAGACGTGCAACTGTATAAGTAAGGAGGGATGAAAAAATGACCGAGCAAATTATCAAGGCCAGGTTGGAAGAATTGCCCGATGACTTAAAAAAAGAGGCGCTGGATTATATAGAATTTTTGTTGCAGAAATATGGCAGGCAAGAGAAGCAAGGGAACTTCAGATTTGACTGGGAATGCGGCTTATCCGAGTAGATGAGAGTGTTTGAATTGAAAATGGATTCCTCAAGGCAGCATACAACAAGCGGATTCGGAAGATACCGCTTAATTACCGCCTGAGAAATACGAATATAAGGTAAGAGTTTAACAACAGGCAAGTAACAGGGTAGAATTAAAGAGAAAAAGGGTGTTTTCTATAAATTCTCTCAGGCGGGCGTTGCAAACACTGG